>JALZOQ010000121.1 GCA_030913835.1 Actinomycetota bacterium
CCACCGAGGCGGAGATACCGAGCGACCCCAAACCGGACCCGCCGCCCGAGGACGAGGTGGTCTCGATCGAGGAGGCGCCGGAGCGGTCGAGGACGGCGGAAACGAGGTTCGCGGCGGCGGCGCCGCAGGCCGTCTTCAGCGGGCAGCTGACGGCGTCGATGTGGGCCGAGATCTCACTCGAACGGAATCCATTCGCCCTGGGGCCGAACGAATCGACTCCACTGACCATCGCGGCCAGCGCGGTCGCGGAGACGACGTTCCGCCGGATGAGCGCCGTTGCGCTCACCGGCACCGTGGACGCCACGCTCTCGACCGAGGACGGAGCGCAGACCGACGGCGACGATCGCGTCCTCGTCGGCAAGCTCGCATGCACCGCCTCCGGCACGTCGGAGGTCGACGGAAACGTCGAGGAAGGCGGCGGGGACACGACGTTCGGGATCGAGCTGCGCCTCCGGGACGCGACCGGCGTGTCACCTCGACTCCTCGTCACCATCTCGACGCCCGCGGCCGAAGGCGACTTCGGAGCAGAGATCACGGCGGACTGGAACGAGTCTCGCCCGGCGACGATCGGACTCGGGATCTGGCTTCCGCCGGGCAAGCGCGAGGCGTTCCTGGCCGGCGCGACGGACGACCGCCCGCTGCACGAGCAGGGTTTCCCCGTCGCGACCGTCGACCTCGACGAGGACGCGGAGCTGGCGAAGCCGACGAACCACGTGCACGCGACCGCCGTCGCGGCGCTCGAGGAGATCGCCAAGGGACTCGCGCCGAAGAAGTTCGGCGAGACGGAGACGGCGAAGCTCTTCCCGGACCCCGAGGTCGTCGAGATTCCCGAGCTCGTCGCGACGCGGGATTGGGTGCTCTTCCAGCGCCGGAGAACCGCCGACTGCAACGGTGCCCCGCCGCCCGCGCCGGTGACGAACGACCGCTACCTCGTGTTCGAGCGAAGCATGTCCGATCAGCAGCTGGCTGCCGTCGCGCGACTCGGGTTTGGGCCCACGCCCGCCTCCGGGCTCGCGAACCTGCTCACTCCGATCGGCGAGGTCGAGTTCGCCGACGGATCCCCGTCCCTGGTGTCTCCGACCGCGGCGATCCTGGCGGACTGGCAGGCCGCGACTCCTGGCCCGAGGATCGTCATGGCGGCGGTCGCCACGACCGACCCGAGTGAGGCCGATTCGCTGCTGCTGAAGCGAGTGCGCGCCTACGAGAAGGCGGTCGAGAGCGTGTCGTCCGTCGCACCGAACGCGTCGATCCAGGTGATCCCGAAGCTTGCGCAGCTCGCGCAAGGGGCCACAGGAGTGATCGTCCTGGCAACCGACACCACAACCATCTGCCACCACGTCTACATCGCCCGCTCGTCCGTCGATCAGCCGCAGGGCATCATCGACGAGCTCAAGCGAACGGGCGACCTCGCGCAGTTCCTCACCGTCAGCGAGTCGCTGGACGCCGGACGGATCGAGTTCGACGCCGGGACCGCCACCGTCCGCAGCTCGGCCGTGACCGATCTCGAAGACTTCCAGCGGGAAGTAGATCGAGTTGTCGTCGTTGCGTCGCCCGACGCGCCGGGGGAGCCGCTCCGCGAGCAGGTGCACGCGGTCATCGCGGACATGGAAGGAGTCCCCTGGGGAGACCCGATCGGGCTGGACGTCGTCAAGGGCGTCGGGCAGTGGGAGGACGAATGCCCGTTCGTGAGCGTCGTGTTCGGGACGGTCCACATCAATTGAGCCTGAACGCCGTCTTGGACCGGCTGCCGCGGGCGACGTTCGGCCGCTACACGCGGCCGGTCCCGGCGTTCCGAACGTGCGGCGTCGTCGGGTTCTACGCCGCGGTCCTGGTCACGTTCGGGACGGGTCTCTGGGCGGGAGGGTCGCCGCTCGTCCTCGCGCTCGCCTGCCTCGTCGCGGGCAGCTCGTTCTTCGGGTGGGCGCTGCTGCGTCGACGCGTCACGGGAGCCGAGACACTCGTGCTGCTCGAGCACGTGTGGGTGGCCGAGGCGTGCGTGCTCGGTGCGCTCGTCGCCGTCGGCGTGTCGCCTCTTCGCTACCTCGATTCGCTCGCGGTCGGGCTGTGCGTGTTCCTGGCAGCCGGACGCGTCGGTTGCACGCTCGTCGGATGCTGCCATGGTCGGCCTTCGTCGAACGGAATCCGGTACGGGCCGGAACTCGTCCGGGAGGGATTCACGCCCGAGTACGAAGGCGTGCGGCTCTTGCCAGTTCCGGCGCTGGAGGCGGTCGCTCTGCTCGCGATCGGCCTGACCGGCGCGCTCGCGATCGGGGCAATGCCACCCGGCACCGTCTTCGTCTGGTTCCTGGTCGCGTACGCGGTCGTCCGGTTCGGGCTCGAGGGCCTGCGCGGGGACGAGCGGCCTCACGTCCTGGGCCTTTCCGTCAACCGTTGGATGTGCGTCGGCGAGCTCGCGCTCGCGTTATGGCTCGGCCAGCGCGAGGTCGGGTTGGCGGTGTCGGGCGCCGCTGCCGTCGGGATCGTGGCCACGCTCGGCGCCACGCTCGTCGCGACGCTCCTCGCGCTGCGTCTCCGCGATCGCGAGCGAACCGTCCTCCGGACCGAGCACCTCGAAGAGGTCCGCACCCTGGTGCGCGAGCTCGCGACAGCTGGCGAGACCCTCGCGCCCGCGCTCGGAACGACGAGCCGCGGTGTCGCCGTCGGAGTCTCGCGCGCGCACGGGGGCGCCGAAACGCTCCACGTGTCGCTGTCGCTACAGCGAGCCGACCTGGAGCTCTCCTGTCGGGTCGCCGCGGGCGCGCTGCCCGAGCTCGACCCTTCGACCGCGACGGCCACGCCGCAGCTCGTCCTGCACCTTCTGCTGCCGGAGATCGGGGCACCGGCGCGCCCTACCCGGTCCGCAGCGCTGGCGCGCGCGTTGTACGGAGCGGTCGTCCGCCGGTTGCAAGACCCAGTTGCCGCGGAGAAGGGGCGGCCGCCGGCCCGCGCGGACTACTTCGGAGGAGCGCGAACGGACCTCCGTGCCGCGTCCTGAACCAGCCTACGCCACGTGAG
>JALZOQ010000161.1 GCA_030913835.1 Actinomycetota bacterium
TAACCCCCACTGCGGCGGGAGCAACTCAAATTGGCGGAAACCCAGCGGCACCGACGTATGCGGCCGGCTCTCTCAGGCGGAGTCCGCTCCGCCCTGTCGTCGAGCGGTCAGGTTCTCGTGGCGACCATCGTCTGCGTGCTCTGGCTCGGCCTGGCGATGCCGGGCCTGAAGCTCCTGCCGGGTCTCGGCGGACTTGCCGACGAGCGCATTGCGATCTCCCTGCAGAGCGCACTCCTCGGCATCGACGAAAAGCGGCCGGGGAACGGCGCGACGCTTGCCGCAGCCCACGCGCTCGGCCTGAACGGGCCGCGGCTGCTCACGACCGGCAGTCCTCGCTCTGCCCGGCTCGTCGTGGATCTTCGCCCGGACGTCAGCGGCCGCCCGAGTCCGGCCGCCGAGCACTCGGCCTCTCCGCCCCCGCTGTCGCCGGCGGTGGCGCCCGAGCCGCCTTCGGTTGACCCGCCGACAACGAACAACCCTCAGGCGCCGAACACCCCCGACCCGACCCACCGTAGCTCGCAGTCGATCACGTTCACCTCCGACCCGCCCGAGCCTGCGCGTGTCGGCGGCGACTACGCCCCGTCCGCATCTGCGAGCTCCGGGCTGCCGGTCAGCTTCTCGGCGGACGGGGCCTGCACCGTGTCGGTTTCGATCGTCGCGCTCGCCGCCGCCGGGACGTGCACGCTCACCGCCCGCCAGGCCGGCAACGCGGCATATCTACCCGCGCAGGCGCAGCAAGAGTTCGCGATCGTCGCCGCGGGCGCGCGCGCGCAGACGATCCGGTTCACGTCGACCCCGCCCGCTTTCGCGCAGGTCGGCGCCACCTACGCCGTGTCCGCCGACGCCAGCTCGGGCCTACCGGTGCACTTCTCGGCCGGGGCCGGGAGCGCCGGAGTCTGCTCGGTCGCGGGGGCCCTCGTTTCGCTCGTGGGTCCCGGCACGTGCACCGTCAAGGCCGGCCAGGGCGGCAACGGCACGTACCTGGCCGCTCCCGACGTCCAGCAGTCCTTCGCCGTCGCGTCCCGCTCCCGGAGCGTGCAGTCGATCAACTTCACGTCGACCCCTCCGGCTTTAACGCTCGTCGGAGGGACGTACAGCGTCTCGGCGTCGACGAGCTCCGGCCTGCCGGCGAGCTTCAGCGCCGGCCCGTCCAGCACGGGGGTCTGTACCGTCGCCGGCTCGCTCGTCTCCTTCATCGGGCAGGGGGCCTGCACGGTCGACGCCGACCAGGCCGGCGACGCGAGGTACCTGCCGGCGCCGCGGGTGCACCAGACATTCGTGGTGAAGCCACCGCCCCCTGGCGCGCAAACGATCACCTTCATCTCGACGCCGCCCGCCGCGGCGCAGATCGGCGACACGTATCACGTGGTCGCGTCCGCGAGCTCCGGGCTCAACGTGAGCTTCAGCCTCGCAGCCATGAGCTCCGGCGTGTGCACCATCTCGGGCCCGAACGTGTCCGTCGTTGGCGCGGGCACGTGCGCGATCAACGCCGACCAGCCCGGGAACGGACAGTGGCTCGCCGCTCCGCAGACGCAGCAGTCGTTCGTCGTCGGCGGGCCCTCGCAAAGCGTCCAGTCGATCTCGTTCACTTCCACACCGCCGTCAGGCGCCCAGGTCGGCGGGAGCTACGCCGTCGCGGCCTCGGCGAGCTCGGGCCTTCCCGTTGCTTTCAGCGCCGATTCTTCGAGCGCCGGGGTCTGCAGCGTGTCCGGCTCGACGGTCTCCTTCGTCGGCGTGGGGACGTGCACCGTCGACGCGAACCAGGCGGGCAACGCAAGCTACTTCCCCGCGTCCCAGGCGCAGCAGTCGTTCGCCGTCTCGCAGGCGGCTCAGACGATCGTCTTCACGTCGCCTCCACCGTCCGGCACGGTCGTCGGCGGTGCCCCGTACACGGTCAGCGCCATGGCGAGCTCCGGGCTTCCGGTGACGTTCGCCATCGACGGCTCCAGCGCGGGCGTGTGCACGATCTCAGGCTCGACCGTCAGTCCCGTGGGCGCGGGCACGTGCGTGATCAACGCCGACCAGGCAGGCAACGGCACCTACCTCGCGGCGCCTCAGGTGCAGCAGTCGTTCGCGGTCGTGACCGCGTCGCAGAGCGTGCAGTCGATCCACTTCACGTCGACGCCGCCGGCGGGCGCCGAGGTCGGGGATAGCTACGTGGTCTCCGCTGCCGCGAGCTCGGGCTTGCCCGTCAGCTTCAGCGCGGATCCCTCGAGCGTCGGGATCTGCAGCGTCTCGGGCTCGAGCGTCTCGCTCGAGGGCGCCGGCACGTGCACGGTCAACGCCGACCAGGCCGGGAATGCGAGCTACCAGGCCGCGCCGCAGGAGCAGCAGTCCTTCGCGGTCGCCCCGGCCGCGCTCAGCTCGCAAACGATCAGCTTCACGTCGACGCCGCCCGCGTCCGCGCTGCCCGGCGATACGTACGCGATCGCCGCGATCGCCAGCTCCGGGCTTCAGGTCGCGTTCACCGCGGCCTCGTCCAGCGCCGGCGTGTGCACCGTTTCCGGCTCCACGGTCTCGGTCGTCGGCCCTGGGACGTGCGTGGTCGATGCCGACC
>JALZOQ010000190.1 GCA_030913835.1 Actinomycetota bacterium
GTCACGGGGCCGAGCAGCGGCTCGGTGCCGGGCAGCGGCGCAAGCGCAGCCGGCCGCTCGGCCAGGCCCGGAGCCGCACGAAGCGCCGCGCGCAGCTCGAAGCCGGGGATGACGATGCAGGCGATCACGGGAACGTATGTTCTACCAGCGAACACATGTTCGTGTCAAGGGATGCGCGAAACTCCGCTCGTGGACAACCGGGAATGGCCCAATCTGTTCGTCGTCGGCGCGGGTCGGGCCGGGACGACCTCGCTCTGGTCGTATCTGCGCCAGCACCCGCAGATCTTCATGTCGAAGCTGAAGGAGCCGCATTTCTTCACGCGCGAAACGCCGCAGCAGCAACGCGTCGTGCACGACGAAAGCGAGTACAAGGCCCTCTTTCGACCGGGTCGCGAGCTGCCGTTCCGCGGTGAGGCCAGTCCGTCCTACCTCTGGCATCCAGCCGCGCCGGGGGCGATCGCGCGTGTCCAGCCGGAGAGCCGCATCGTGATCTCGCTGCGCGATCCGATCGCGCGAGCCTTCTCGGCCTATCGGCTACGTCGACGCAACGGACTCGACCGGCAGCCCTTCCTCGACGCCTTGCGCGCAGGTCTCTCGCTTCCGGACAGCGAGCTGCCTCAGTACTTCTACGCCGGCCGGTATCTCGGTCCGGTCACGACCTACCTGCGGATGTTTCCGGACCGGGTGCACGTGCTGGTCTTCGAGGAGCTCGCCGAAGACACGCCGCGCGAGGTCGACCGGATCTTCGAGTTCCTCGGCGTCGAACCCGTCGCCGCAGAGCTCGACCTCACGCCGCTGAAACGCGGGGCGGCGCCGCGGAACGCTCTGGCCCGGTCGCTGTATTCGACCCGGTTGCGGTCGGCCGCCCGCGCCGTCGTCCCGCCGCAGTTCCACGCGCGGATCGAGAACGCGGCGCTGTCTCGGGACTACCCGGGCGAGCTCGAGCCCGAGGCGCGGCGCATCCTCGCCGAGTTCTTCGCCCCCGAGCGCGAGCCGCTCGAGCGTCTACTCGGCCGCAGCCTTCCGTGGCCCAGAGGCTGATCCGCGAACATGTCCACCGTGTCCACGGACGAATGGCCGAATCTGTTCGTCGCCGGCTTGTCGCGGGCAGGCACGACGTCGCTGTGGTCGTACCTGCGCCAGCACCCGGAGATCTTCATGTCGAGGCTGAAAGAGCCGCACTTCTTCTCTCGCATCGCGCCTGCTCGGCTTCGGGTCGTTCACGACGAGGGGGAGTACAAAGCGCTGTTCGAGGACGGCCGGGGAATGCGCTACCGCGGCGAGGCCAGCCCCTCCTACGTGCACACCGGTGTCGCAAAGGCGATCGCACGCGTCCAGCCGGAAAGCCGCATCGTCATCTCGCTCCGCGATCCGGTCACGCGCTACCACTCGTTCCACCGCCGACTCGTGCGCGACGGACTCGAGAGCCGGTCGTTCCCGGATTTCGTCCGGGAGATGATCGCGCCCGAGTTCGAGCTGGCGTTCCTGGAGCGTCATTACACCGCCCGAGTCGAGAAGTACCTCCGTACGTTTCCCGGCCGCGTGCACGTCCTCGTCTTCGAGGAGTTCGCCGCCGCCCCGCGAGAGCAGGTTGATCGGCTCTTCGAGTTCCTCGGCGTCGAGCCGTGTGCCGCGTCGCTCGACTTGACGCCGTTGAACCCGGGCTACGCGCCGCGGAACACCGTCGCGCAGAAGCTCTACGCGTCGCGACGCGCCCGTCGCGTCGCCCATGCCGTCGTTCCGCCCGGCTTCCACGCGCGCTTCGAGCGGGTGATGCTGGACCGGCGGCCGGAGCCGCCGATGGACCCCGAGACGCGCCGTGTGCTGCAGGAGCGATTCGCCCCGGATCGCGAGCCCCTGGAGCGTCTGCTCGGCCGAGAGCTGCCCTGGCCTAGGTACTAGAGCGTGACCTCGGCCGCCGTCCCGACCATCCGGGAGAAGCGCGGCACGACGTCGAGGACGCTTTCCCGGGCGCAGAAGCGAATGTCCTCCTCGAGGCCCGGCGGGCCGTACGTGCGCGCGGTCAGACCCGACCACGCGTCGGGGAAGGCGTCTGCGACGAGCTCGGCGGCGAGTGCCGCGTCCGTGCGCGTGGCTTCGAGACGCTCGACGATCCTCCCCGCGCAGTAGGCGTCGTCGATCGCGAACGAGCCCTGGAACCCGGCGCAGACCACCACGACGTCTCTCCCCCGCTCGAGCGCGGCCCCGACGACGGCGTCCAGATTGAGGAGGCTCCCGAGCAGCACCTCCTCACAGGCCTCGGCGGCAGCGAGGATCGTCCGCGTGCCGTTCGTGGTCGAGAGGATCAACGTCTCCGCGCGCGCTTCGAGCACCTCCCGCGGCGAAGCGCCGAAGTCGAAGCCCTCGATCAGCACCGCCTTCCGCTCGCCCCCGACGAGCGCATCGGGCAGCTCGGCGCGCAGTGCCCGTGCCTCCTCGATCTCCGCGCAGCAGAGGACGCGCCGGTAGCCGGACGCGAGCGCCTGGGCGATCGTCGACGTGGCGCGGAGCACGTCGACGACAATCGCGACGGGCGCAGCAAGCCGCTCGGCGGGCGTGAACGCGACGTCGACGACCACGTCGTTACGCTATTTCAATGAGCGCGGGCGGCGAGCCGATGTACTGCTACAGGCATCCCGATCGGGAGACACGTCTCTCGTGCTCGGAATGCGGGCGACCGATCTGCACGGATTGCACGACGTTCGCGCCGGTGGGCCTGCGCTGCCCGGAGCATTCGGGAAAGGTCCAGGGAACTGCGCGCGTCAGCCGCGGCATCAAGCGAGCCGCCTACGAGGGCCAGGGGGCGCTCGTCACTCGGATTCTGATCGCGATCAACGTCGCGGTCTTCCTCGCGGAGCTCGCGCTCGGCGGAACCCTGTACGGGACGAACAACCGGATCTTCGACGACGGCTTCCTGCGCTCGTACGAGGTCGCCGACGGCCAGTGGTGGCGCCTGCTCACCGCGGCCTTTCTCCATTACGGCCCGATCCACCTCGCGATGAACATGTTCTCGCTGTGGATCCTCGGCGGCCCGCTCGAGGCGTGGATTGGCCGCGGACGCTTCCTCCTCGTGTACCTCGTCTCGGGTCTCGCCGGGTCCGCGGGCGCACTCGTGCTCAACCCGGGCTCCCAGACGGTCGGGGCCTCAGGGGCGATCTTCGGCGTGATCGGCGCCGTCGTCCTGCTGGAGCGGCAGGGGATGCTGATCTTCGGCGGGAGCGCGGTCGGCCTGCTCATCGCCAACCTCGTCTTCACGTTCGCCTTCGCGTCGTTCATCTCCGTGGGCGGCCACCTCGGGGGGCTCGCGGGCGGGATGCTCGCCATCCTGGCGCTGTCGCGCTTCGGGCGCGCACACGCTGCGTACAGCCGCCCGGGCGCGCTCGGGATCGGCGCGGTCGTCGCGATCGGCGCTGCGAGCGTGGCCGTAGCACTGTGGGCTTCCCACCGGCAGCCGGCGGTGCCGTCGTTCGACGCGCCTACTGCGGTCGCTGTGCGAGCTCCGCCAACTCGCTTCTAGAGGCGCCTCGCCCCGGGCCTGACGCCAGGCATAGAGTGCGTGCGGGATGCGGAGTACCTGTCGCTTCCTAGGCGTTGCGACGCTGATTGCGGTGATCGGCGCCGGCGTCGCGCTGGCGCAGGAGACTGACGGCGTGGCGGTCGGCGGAAGCAACACGACTCGCGCGTTCTCGCCGGCGCTCGTCGTCAACGTTGCCCCGCTGCCGGAGTTTCGCCGGACGGGCTTCGACGGGAACTCGGGCAGCTGGGAAGGCCCGTCTGCGACTTCGCTGCGAATCCCGGCCTGAGTGCCCCGATCTCGGTTAGCTGGGGCGTCGCCTTCGACAACGAGGCTCGGAGTGCCGAGCAAGCCGCGCGGAACAGCTTCACCTTCGACTGGGCCACGGTCGAGACGGGCCCGATCGCAGTGCCTCATCTCGTCGGCGGGAGAGAGGTGGGCACGATCCCCGGTTTCTTCGTCCTGACCGACTCGGGCGGCCAGACGGGCTACCACGAGAGCGGAGTCGGCTTTTCGCTCGGACGGGGTGTGTATGCGGCGGCCGAGTTCTGGTCGCGCGGGAATGCGCTGGAGTGCACGGTCCACGGCGTCCCGGTCGCGAGGTGGCACCGCGACACGGCGCGAGCTGCAGTGCGACAGGTGGGCCTCGTCGGCAACCTGCCGCCCGCACGTGTGAGCGCGCGCGTGCGCGCCGGTCGGGTCAGCGGCTCGGTGACCGATAGCTACGGCCATCCGGATGTCGGCGTCGCCGTCCGGCTCGAGCAGCGCACCGGAACGCGCTGGCGCAGCATGCGGTCGGGACGCACCGGCACCGCGGGCGCGTACGCCTTGCGCACGCGCGGGAGCGGCACGTACCGGGTCGTCGCCACGCTGGCCGTGGTGTCCGCGCGGAGCGCTCCCGTTCGCGGTCGCTGAACCCGGATAGTCCAGAATGGGTCCGCCGGGCGCGTCCCCACCTAGCATTTTCCCGACGCCTAGGCGGGGGCCGCCCGGCGTTGCCTTTGATCGACACGAGGGGCCGGACGCTTGAGTGTCAGGTCGCCGGAAGGCCGTCGCGCAGCACCCTGAGCAGGTTGCCGCGCGCGATCGCTTCGAGGCGCTCGCCGTAGTAGCCGCGGCCGCGAAGCGCCTCGAGTAGCGCGGGATAGTCCGCCGGTCCGACGAGCTCGCGGATCGCGAGCTTGCCCCCGCCGACGTCCATCGCCTCCTGGGTCGCGGGATTGAGCGGCTTGCCGGCCGCGAGCTCAGCATCGATCACCTGGTCGATGAAGTCGGAGCCGAGCCCGACGTGCTCGATCCCCATCGTGTCCACAGCGTGGTCGACGTGGTCGAGATAACGCTCGAGGCTCGCGCCGTCCCTCCCGACGGTGAGCGTCAGCGCCATCATCCCCAATACCCCGCCGCGCTCGGCGAGCGCCCGAAGCTGCTCGTCGGAGACGTTGCGAACGTGGTCGTGGACACCGCGGCAACCGGCGTGGCTCACGACGACCTGCGCGTCCGGCGCCGCCTCCAGGGCCTCAAAGAAGGTCGGCTCCGACGCATGAGCGAGATCGAGGACGACTCCGCGCTCGGCGAAGGTCGCGACGAGCTCCCGCCCGGCGTCCGTGAGGCCCTGCTCCGGCGTGTCGATCCCGCCGGCGAAGGCATTCGCGTAGTTCCAGGTGAGGGACACCATCCGCACGCCGGCCTCCCAGAAGGCGTCGAACCCGGCCGGATCGCCGTGGAGGGCTTCGACGCCCTCCATCG
>JALZOQ010000232.1 GCA_030913835.1 Actinomycetota bacterium
GAGGAAGAATCGCTCACGTGCGGGGGCCGCGCGGATGGCGGCGCGCTGGTGGCTCGAGGCGCAGACTTTGCCCCGCCCGGTCAGGCGGTTCCGCCGGAAGGCGATCGCTCTCACCGTGCGCTCCGGCGACTTGCGCCCCATCTGGGCAACGCTCCCGACGTCGCAGCTGAAGACCTTGCTGACCTTGACAGAGGGCCGAGATTTCGTGGTCGAGATCGGCACGGGCTGGGGCTGGACCGCGGCATCCATCGTCCTCGCGAATCCCACGTGCACGGTCGAGACGTACGACCCGTGGGCGGTGAACGGGCCACTCGATTACCTCCGCCTGCTTCCAGACGAGGCGCGGGCCCGCATCGGGCTCGTCAAGGCGCGCGGAGAGGACGCCGCCCTGCCGAACCGTCCCGTCGACCTGATGTTCGTCGACGAGTCTCACCAGGCCGAGCGGATCGTCGCCACCTTCATGCGCTGGCGTCAGGCTCTGCCAGGTGACGCCTTGCTCGTCTTCGACGACTTCGGAAACCCATCCTGGCCCGGGGTCAAAGCCGCGATCGCGCAGCTCGGGCTGAGCGGGCAGAAGAGGGGGCGTTTCTACGTCGTGAAGGTGCCGGCCGCCTAACGGGGCGAACGGCGGCGCCAGAAGCCTCGAGCCTCGCCCGCTGGCGCAGGCTGCTCGCCGAGCGCCCGCGCTGCGGAAAGAACGTCGTCCGACTCGAGCGTCATCACATCCGCCTGGGAGAGGCTCTCGAGCTCCGAGCCTTCGACGCGCGCCAGCCTCAGCGCCTGCGTGTTCAGCGCCTGCTCGAAGATCGTGCGCGCATACCGGGCGTTGCCGAAGCCCTCGCCTCGCCGCGCCCCCGCCAGGATCGACCGTAAGGCCTCCTCCGCCCCCGGCCCGAACACGTACTCGTTCTCGGCGAGGAACTTGCCTGTGATCGCGACTAGCTCGTCGTTCGAGTAGTCCGGGAACACGATCTCGCGCGCGAAGCGCGAGCGCAGGCCGGGGTTCGAGTCGAGGAAGCGGTGCATGAGCCGCGGATAGCCGGCGACGATCACGACCAGCCGGTGACGGAAATCCTCCATCCGCTTCAGCAGCGTCTCGACCGCCTCGGGCCCGAAGTCCATGCGATCCATCTCGGGCGTGAGCGCGTAGGCCTCGTCGATGAAGAGGACGCCGTCGAGCGCCTTGCGGATCACCCGGTCGGTCTTGATCGCCGTCGTCCCGACGTACTGCCCCACGAGCCCCGCGCGATCGACCTCGACGAGGTGGCCCCGCTTCAGGAGGCCCATCGCCCGGTACATCTCGGCCAGCAGCCGGGCGACGGTCGTCTTGCCCGTGCCCGGATTTCCGAGGAAGACGAGGTGCTGCGAGGTCGCGACCTCGGGCAAGCCGTGCTCCATCCGCCGCGCCTGGACCTGGAGGAACGCAACGAGCGCGTGCACCTGTTCCTTCACCGTGTCGAGCCCGGTCAGCGAGTCGAGCTCGGCCTGGAGCTCGGGGAGGCTGCGCGCCGGCTCCGAGCGTTCGCGTGCGGCAACCTGCTCTGTGAGCCAGTCCCCGGCGGGCTCGGTCGCGGCGTTTCGACGCAGCTGCTCGCCGATCAGGCGGAGCCCACGGCGCACGTCGTCGAGTGGATTCGGCGGCATTTCCTGGAGTCTGCCCGACCGTCCGCGTTGTGGAACGGGCCAGCGCGGGTTATAAAACCTCGCCGGATCGAAAGGAGGAGCACGTGGGAGCGGTCACGTTCGACGGGGTGAGCAAGATCTATGCCGACGGCACCAAGGCCGTCGATGACATGGATCTGGAGATTCGCGACGGGGAGTTCATGGTCCTCGTCGGTCCCTCGGGGTGCGGCAAGACGACAGCGCTGCGGATGGTCGCCGGGCTCGAGGAAATCTCCGAAGGTGTGCTCAAGATCGGCGATCGGGTGGTGAACCACGTCCCGCCCCGCGACCGCGACATTGCCATGGTCTTCCAGAGCTACGCGCTCTACCCGCACCTCTCGGTCTACGAGAACATCGCCTTCGGGCTGAAGCTGAAGAAGACACCGAAGCAAGAGGTCGAAAAGCGCGTCCACGAGGCGGCCCGCGTCCTCGGCCTCGAGCCGTATCTCAAGCGCAAGCCGCGCGCGCTCTCCGGCGGCCAGCGGCAGCGCGTGGCGATGGGGCGCGCGATCGTTCGGCAGCCGCAGGCGTTCCTGATGGACGAGCCGCTCTCGAACCTCGACGCCAAGTTGCGCGTGCAGATGCGCGCGGAGATCTCGAAGCTCCAGTCCGATCTCGGCGTGACGACCGTCTACGTCACCCACGACCAGATCGAGGCGATGACGATGGGTGACCGCGTCGCGGTGATGCGAAAGGGCGAGCTGCAGCAAGTCGCTGAGCCGCAGGAGCTCTACGACCGCCCGGTCAACCTCTTCGTCGGCGGCTTCATCGGCAGCCCGGCCATGAACATGCTGGAGGCGACGATCGAGCGCTCGAACGGCGGCCTCGCCGCCAAGGCGGGCAAGCAGTCGATCGCACTCGGCGAGGAGACGCTCTCCGCGCGGCCGGGGCTGAAGGCCTACGAGGGGAAGAAGGTCATCCTCGGCATCCGGCCCGAAGACCTCGAAGACGCGAACCTCCTCGGCGACACGCCCGAGAATCGCCGGATCACCGGCACCGTCGAGCTCCTCGAGGCGCTCGGCTCCGAGATCATGGCCCATTTCTCCGTGGAGGCGGAAGCCGCAGAGACGGAGGAGACGCGCGAGCTGGCCCGCGACAAGGGCGACGAGGAGAGCGAAATCGGCGTCACGGCGCCCGAGGGCAAGACCGTGCTCGTCGGACGGTTCGGCGCGCGCTCGAAGATCAAGCAGGGCGAGGAGGTCCAGGCCGCAGTCGACACGCGAGCACTTCACTTCTTCGACCCGGAAACTGGACTCGGTATCTACGACGGAAACGAGAAAGGAGCAGCATGAGCAAACGCGGATGGTTCGCTCTAGCCGCGGTTACGTCCGCCCTCGCGCTGGTGGCCGCAGGCTGCGGCGGAGGCGACGACGAAAGCTCGGGCGGCGGGGGCGACACCACCGCCACCGCCGAGAAGGTCTCGGGCACGGTCACGTTGCTGGCCGTGTGGACGGGGCCTGAGGGTCAGTCGATTCAGGCGGTCCTCGACGGATTCAAGGCCAAGAACCCGGACGTCACGATCAAGTACAAGTCGGCCAAGGATCCGGGCCAGGCCCTCTCGACGTCGGTGCAGGGCGGCAATCCGCCCGATCTAGCCGCGCTCCCGTCGCCGGGCCTGATGAAGGACTTCGCAGACCGCGGAGCGCTCAAGCCGATCGACTTCGCGAAGAGCGACATCGCGGCGAACTTCTCCCAGGACTGGATCAACTTCGGCACGGTCGACGGCAAGCTCTACGGCCTCTTCTTCAAAGGCGCCAACAAGTCGACCGTCTGGTACAACGTCCACTCCTTCGAGGACGCCGGCGTTGAGCCGCCGACGACCTGGGAGGATCTCCTCGCGGGCGCAAAGACGATCAGCGCGTCGGGCACTCCGGCGTACTCGATCGGCGGCGCCGACGGGTGGACGCTCACCGACCTGTTCGAGAACATCTATCTCCGGACGGCCGGGCCTGAGAAGTACGACCAGCTCTCGGACCATGAGATCCCGTGGACCGATCCCTCGGTCAAGACAGCGCTGACCGAGATGGGCAAGGTCCTCGGCGACACGAAGAACATCTTCGGCGGGACGACCGGGGCACTGCAGACCGACTTCCCGACGTCGGTCACGAATGTGTTCCAGCCCGCGAACCCGAAGGCCGCGATGGTCTTCGAGGGCGACTTCGTCCCCGGCGTCGCAGCCGGCCAGACGACGGCGAAGCCCACGACCGACTACAACGTCTTCCCCTTCCCGTCTATTGACGGCAAGGGCGCCGACTACGTGGTCGGCGGCGGCGACGTCGTCGTGATGTTCAAGGACACGCCTGCGTCCCGGGCGCTGATCAAGTACTTCGCCACCGCAGAGGCCGCTGAGATCTGGGCCAAGCGTGGCGGGTTCTCGTCGCCGAACAAGAACGTCGACGTCAGCGTCTATCCGGACGACATCACCCGCACGACCGCGGGTGCGCTCGCGAAGGCGTCCACGTTCCGCTTCGACATGTCCGACCTCGCTCCGGCGACGTTCGGCGGCGACGCGGAGTTCACGGATCTTCAGAACTTCCTGAAGACCCCCTCCAACATCAACGGCACGGCGGCCAAGCTCGAGGCCGACGCGGCCAAGGCGTACAAGGCCCAGTAGCAACGTGTCGAGCACGAGCGTGGGGGCGGAGTTTCCGAATGTAGATCGGACTCCGCCCGCACCTCGTCCCTCCCGGGCGCGGAACATCGGGATTCCGCTCTCGTTCCTCGGTCCCGCGCTCTTCCTGCTCGCCGTCTGGGTGATCTATCCGGCAATCGCGACGGTCATCAGGAGCTTCTTCGACGACCAGGGCAAGTCGTTCGTGTGGTTCGAGAACTTCGAGCGGATGTTCTCGGACGACATCATCTACTCGGCGATCAAGAACAACGTGATCTGGATCGCCGTCGCGCCGCTGGGCGTGACGGCGCTCGGGCTCGTGCTCGCCGTGCTCACCGAGAAGAT
>JALZOQ010000218.1 GCA_030913835.1 Actinomycetota bacterium
GATCTGACATGACCTTGAACGCCAGCGCCGAGAACGGCTCCTCGAGCGACGGCTTCCTCGTGATCGTCTCTTGTGTCTTCGGGTCGAGCCCCTGCATCGGCGGTACGTCGAGCGGGCTCGGGAGGTAGTCGATGACCGCGTCGAGCAACGGCTGCACGCCCTTGTTCTTGAAGGCTGAGCCCAGCAGCACCGGCGTCAGCGCGTCGGCGAGCGTGCCCGCGCGAAGCGCGCGCTTGATCATCTCGGGCGTCACCTGCGCCTCGTCGGTGAGGTAGGTCTCGGTGAGTTCGTCGTCGTGCTCGGCGATCGCGTCGATCAGCTGGTGGTGGTACTCCTGCGCCTGCTCGACGAGCTCGGCGGGGATGTCTCCGACCTCGAACTTCTCGCCGAGGTCGTCCTCGTACGTGATCGCCTTCATCTCGACGAGGTCGACGACGCCGCGGTGATGCTCCTCCTGGCCGATCGGGAGCTGGATCGGCACCGGGTTCGCGCCGAGGCGGTCGCGCATCGACTCGACGGCGGCGAAGAAGTCAGCCCCCGTCCGGTCCATCTTGTTGATGAACGCGATGCGCGGAACCTTGTACTTGTCGGCCTGGCGCCAGACCGTCTCGGACTGGGGCTGGACGCCCGCGACGGAGTCGAACACGGCGACCGCGCCGTCTAGGACGCGCAGGCTCCGCTCCACCTCCACAGTGAAGTCCACGTGCCCGGGCGTATCGATGATGTTGATGCGAAAGTCCCGCCAGAACGCCGTGGTCGCCGCCGACGTGATCGTGATGCCGCGCTCCTGCTCCTGCGCCATCCAGTCCATCGTCGCGGCACCCTCGTGCACCTCGCCCATCTTGTGGGTGCGGCCGGTGTAGTAGAGGATCCGCTCGGTCGTCGTGGTCTTGCCCGCGTCGATGTGGGCCATGATCCCGATGTTGCGGACACGGTCGAGCGCGACTTGGGTCTTTGTGTCGACGGCCATGAGCGTTACCAGCGGTAGTGCGCGAAGGCCTTGTTGGCCTGCGCCATCCGGTAGAGGTCGTCCTTGCGCTTGAAGGCGCCGCCCTGCTGGTTGAGCGCGTCGAGGATCTCGCCGGCGAGCTTCTGGGACATGCCCTTCTCGCGACGGTCGCGCGCGTTCGTGACGATCCAGCGCACGGCGAGCGTGCGCGCGCGGCGCTGCGGCACCTCGACGGGCACCTGGTAGTTCGCGCCGCCGACGCGGCGGCTGCGCACCTCGAGCACGGGGGTCACGGACTTGACCGCCCCATCGAGCACCTCGAGCGGCGGCTTGCCGCTGCGCTCGCTGACGAGGGCGAGGGCGTCGTAGACGATCTTCTCGGCGACGCTCTTCTTCCCGTCGTTCATGACCTTGTTGATCAGCTGGGTCACGAGCTGCGACTGGTAGACCGGATCCGGGTCCAGGGGGCGAACAGAGATTTCCGCACGGCGTGGCATCGCTAGCTCCGCTTGGCCCCGTACTTGGAGCGGCCCTGCTTGCGGTCGGAGACGCCTGACGTGTCGAGTGCGGCGCGGATGACCTTGTAGCGGACGCCCGGAAGATCCTTGACCCGGCCGCCGCGGACGAGCACCACCGAGTGCTCCTGCAGGTTGTGTCCCTCACCGGGGATGTACGTCGTGACCTCCGCCCCGTTCGTCAGCCTGACGCGCGCGACCTTGCGCAGCGCAGAGTTCGGCTTCCTCGGAGTCTGCGTCATCACGCGCGTGCAGACGCCGCGGCGCTGGGGAGCGCCGTCGAGCGCAGGGGTCTTCACCTTGGCCTTGGCCGAGACGCGACCTTTCCTGACGAGCTGATTGACGGTGGGCACAGAACCTCTCGTTTTCGGCTTCCGACACAACAAAGGTCGGCAGGGCTTTCGGCCCTACCAACCGGACAGAGGATGGTACCCGAGCCGCCAGGTACCGTCAAACCCCGAAAATCCCTCGTTTGCGCGCACCCGGAACGCTGTGATTGGCGTTATCCGTGCATGGTTTGGTGCCAAATGGTTGTCGTTCCGGGGCGTAGCCGGAACGGGATTCGCCTACTACAGTGAGAGCAGTGCCTCGCGTGGGCGTACGTGGGGGCGTCGGGGGAGCGGTGCAGTTGAGCGGTAACGGAATTCGTAGGGTGCAGCGGTGACACATGCGCTCGTCGCGGCGAGCGCGGCGTTGGCGACGCTCGTCGTCGTGCTCGCGATCGCGCTGATCCGGCGGGCGCGCACGGGAACCGCGATCGTCCGAGGCGGCGCGAGCAGCACGGCGCTGGCCGAGCTGAACGAGCGCATCGAGCAGCTGTCGAGCGACCTCGAGAGCGCGATCCAGCGCACGGAGGAGG
>JALZOQ010000234.1 GCA_030913835.1 Actinomycetota bacterium
GGTCAACACCATCCCGGCCGCGAGCGTCGCGCGGCGCCCCGTCACGAGGAGGAGCACCGTGCCCGTGGCTCCCACCACGGCCGCGAACTGGGCGAGATTGCCGTGGTCCATGCGGGGAGGGGAAGCCTATCGGGGCGGCGCGGCGCGCAGGCCGGTAAGAATCGCCCCGTGATCTTCGGAATCTGGGAGCGCGTGCTCGTGCTCGCGCCGCACACGGACGACGGGGAGTTCGGCTGCGGCGGCACGATGGCGCGCCTCGTCGACGCCGGCGCGGAGGTGCGCTACGTCGCGTTCTCGATCGCGACGAAGTCGCTCCCGGAGGGCTTCGCCGCCGACACGCTCGCGCGTGAGGTACGCGAGGCGACCGCCGAGCTCGGGATCCCGGAATCCCAGTTGCAAGTCCACGACTTCGAGGTTCGCACCTTTCCGGAGCACCGGCAGGAGATCCTCGAGCTGCTGATCCAGCTCTGGGAGGAGTGGAAGCCCGACGCGGTGCTTCAGCCGAGCCTCCACGACGTCCATCAGGATCACCAGGTCGTCGCCGCCGAGAGCCTGCGCGCGTTCAAGCGGACGACGATCCTCGGCTACGAGATCCCGTGGAACAACTTCAACTTCGACCTGCAGGCGTACGTGTCCCTGGAGAAGACGCACCTCGAACGCAAGGTCGCAGCCCTCGAGAAGTACGCGTCACAGCAGCACCGGCGCTATTCGGACGCCGAGTACATCTGGAACATCGCGCGGACCCATGGCATCAACGTGAACCGGAGTTACGCCGAGGTGTTCGAGGTTTACCGCGTGGTCGCGTGACGACCGACGGGCGTGGTCGAAAGGTCCGCTCGCAGCACGAAGTTTGATCAACGGACCCTTGACTTCGTTGCGGCTCGTGTCTGACTGACTGCTCCAGACATCGAGGAGGGGTCGACGTTGAAGCGGTTCATTCAGCTTGTGCTGCTAGTCAGTTTTCTCGGTACGTTCGCGATCGGCGCGGGCCAGTCGAGCGCTGCCGGGGCCGAGCCGTATCGCGACCCAGCCTTCGACACACAGTTCCGCCAGCTGATCGAAGGCGTCGACTCGGGTCCCTACGCCGCCGACGAGGCAGCGATCCCGAACACGCCCCTGGGACACGCGATCCGGGACGGACTGCAGCGTGCGAGGATGGCCGCGGGCACCCTGCCGCCGTTGTGGCGCATCGGCGCGATCTACCTCACCGCCGGTCCCTGGACTGCCACATGGAAGATCAACCGTCCGGCCGGGCCGTATTGGCTCCGGCTGAGCGGCGCGGTCGGCACCTTGCAAACGACGAACAACCTCCACGGCGGCGGCTGGAAGTGGGAACTCCAAGGGTCGGTCACCCTCGATACGAGTACGGGTCAGACGCGCCCGCTGATCGATAGCTGGGTCGCGTGGGGGCTGGCCGGCAGCGTGGTGGAGGTCAATCGCGTTGGGTGCCCCGACAACATGGGCGGACCGTCGTGCGGGCCGTTCTACGCCGACTTCTCGAATTGGCTTGCCACCCTCCCGTTCGGGCTCGGCGACTCGTTCGGCACGGGCACGCAATCGTGCGGCTACGGAACCTGCGAGATGCTCTACGCAAGCGAGGGCGACATGACCGCGGCGGTGCAGGTCGATCCGATGCTGCCCACTCCCGGTCCGGGGGCTGTGTCCGACTACACGACGACCTGGAACGGCACTTGGGACGCCGAAGCGGCGCGGCTTGTGCTCGACGGGGAGCAGGCGGCGCGCATGTGGGTGAATCACGAGCTCGACCCGACGAACTACCCGGATCCGCTCCTCACGATCGCTTCCGACCAGACGTTCGGCGACCACTCGACGCGTCTTGCAGAAAACCCGACGCACATGTGGGCGGAGCCCGTCGACAGCGCGACAGGCAGCTATTTCACGAGCGTGACCGACGTTGCCTTGCCGGGGATCGGCGTTCCGTTCCGGTTCAAGCGGAGCTACAACTCGGCCGACGCGACGCAGGGCCAGCTCGGCCGTGGTTGGACGGCGTCCTACTTGACCTCGCTCTCGTTCGGCGCGCAGGGCGACGTCACGGTTCGGGCCGGAGACGGGCAGCGCCTGACCTACGTGAAGAACCCGGATGGGTCGTTCAGCGGCTCCGCGGGCACGCGGGCGAAGCTCGCGGCGATCTCCGGCGGCTACGAGCTGACGCTGAAAGATCAAGAGCGGGACCGCTACGACACCCAGGGGCGGCTAACGGCCGTTCTCGACCGCAACGGAAACACGATCTCGTTCGCCTACGACGGAGCGGGGCAACTAACGTCCGCGACCGATACCGCCGGTCGCACGATCACGTTCACCGTGACGAACGGGCTCCTGATCGCGATCTCACTGCCGGACGGCCGCGGCGTTCAGTACGGCTACACCGGCGGAAACCTCACCTCGGTCACGGATCTCCGCGGCGGGGCGACTGCATACATGTACGACGCCGGAGCGCGGCTGTCCAAGATCATCGACCAGAACAGCAGCACGATCGTCGAAAATGCCTATGGCTCGGACGGCCGGATCACCGACCAGTGGGACGGTCTGCGAAACCACGGCACGTTCGGATGGAACGCGGCGACCCAGACGGCAACGTTCACCGACGCACGGGGCAAGGTCTGGACCGACGTCTACTCCAGCAACGTGCTTCTTCGTTCGGTCGACCCGCTCGGCAACACCACGAGCTACGCGTACGACTTCGACCTAAACGCAAAACAGGTGACGGACGCGCGTGGCAAGACCACGACCTACACGCACGACGGCAGCGGCAACGTCCTCACGGTCACCGCTCCCGCCCCGCTCTCGTTCACGCGGACCTACACGTACACCGCGCGCAACGACGTCGCGACTTTCACCGACGCTCGCAACAACACGACGCAGTACGACTACGACGCGAACGGAAACCTGATCAAGATCACGCGGCCGGGGTCGAACGTGACCCTGTACGGCCGCGACACCGGCGGCAAGGGACTGCTGGCCAGCGTCACCGATCCTCGGGGGAAGGTGTGGAGCCTCGCCTACGACGCGGCCGGCAACCTCACGCGTAAGACGTCGCCGCTCGGCTTCATCACCACCATGGGGTACGACTCGAGCGGGCGGATGACCTCACTGGTCGAGCCGCGTGGAAACGTCACGGGCGGCGTCCCTAGCGACTACACGTGGACCTACGGTTATGACAACGCGGATCACCTCATCTCACAGATCGGTCCGCTCGCCCATGAGACGAAGCTGGGCTACGACCCGGCGGGATATCTCGCCAGCCGCACCGATGCGAACAACCGCGCGACCGTTTACGGCTACGACGCCGCAAACCACCTCACTTCGGTGCGTGCGCCGGATCTTTCGGTCACGGCCTACGGCTACGACCCCGCTGGAAACCTCTCGGTGCGGACGGACGCGAAGAACCACACGACCACATACGACTACGACGACGCCGGGCGGCTCGCCGGCGTCACGTCTCCGCTCGGTCAGCACTGGACATACGCGTACGACGGCAACGGGAACCGAACGCGGATCGTCGACGCCAACGGCAACGGGACGCAGACAGCCGGTGACGGCACCACGAACTTCGGCTACGACGAGTCGAATCGGCTCACGACAATCTCCTACAGCGACACCACGCCTGCGGTGCAGCTCGGCTACGACGCCAACAACAACCGCACGTCGATGACGGACGGCTCCGGCAGCGCGAGCTACACCTATGACGTCCTCAACCGGCTCACCGCGGCGACGCGCGGCACGGACTCCTTCTCCTATGTCTACGACGCGGGCGACAACGTCACGAAGCGGACCTACCCCAGCAATACGTTCGTCGATTACACCTACGACAACGACGGCCGCCTGGCGACCACGGTGGCCGGCTCCGCGACGACCGCGTATGCCTACGACGCAGCCGCGAACCTCACCAAGGCGACGCTGCCGACGACGAACGGCTATGTCGAGAACCGCACTTACGACCGCGCTGGTCGGCTCACCGACGTCCAGAACATCAAGGGGACGACGAACCTCTCGCGCTTCACGTACACGCTCGACGCGGTGGGCAACCCGACGGCCGTCAACGGCACGAGTACAACGACCTACAAGTACGACACGCTGGACCGGGTAACGGAGGCGTGCTTTGCCGCTACGTGCACGACCGGGACGAGTCCCTTCATCCGCTACGCCTACGACGGCGTCGGCAACCGCACGAGCGAGGCGCGGTCGACCGGGACGACGACGTACACCTACAACGTCGGTGACCAGCTCACCTCGAAGGCCGGCGCAAGCACCGGCACGTACACATACGACACGAACGGGAACGAGGTCTCCGCTCCGTCCCGCACCTTCGCGTACGACCTCGCCAATCGGCTGAAGTCGACGACGAGCGGGTCGACGACGATCGCCTACACCTACGACGGCGACGGGCGGCGGTTGCAGGCATCGTCCGGCTCGAGCGCGGCGAGCAAGACGAACTTCCTCTGGGACCCGAACTTTGCGCTGCCGCAACTTGCGCTGGAGCGCAATGGCTCGAATGCGCTACTCAGGAGATACGTCTACGGTGCCGACCTTTTGTCCATGAACGCGGGCGGCGCTGACTACTACTTCCACCACGACAGGCTGGGCAGCACTGCAAACCTGACCTCTTCGACCGGTGCGACCCAGTGGACGTACGTGTACGAGCCGTACGGCACCGCGCGCACGGAAACGAAGGTGAACAACAAGGCTCCTGTGAGCCCGATGAAGTTCACGGGGCAATACTTCGACAGCGCTTCGTCGCTCTACCACCTCCGCGCCCGGCAGTACGACGCGACCCTCGGCCGCTTCCTCGCACTGGACCCCATCCCGGCGTCGACACAGAAGCCCGTGGTCTCGCCGTATGCGTACGCGGACGCGCGGCCGACGGTGCTCGTGGATCCATCTGGGAACGAGCCGAACCGGTGGGGCCATCTTGCGTTCGCGGTGTGGGAAGCGTTCGACGCGGCGACGATGTACGGGTTGGCGATCGGGGTCGGCTATGGGTGCACGATGGCCGAAGGACTCAGCTTAGGATTGGGGGTCGTCGTGCTCGGCCCGCCGTGTGCGGTCGGGACCCTCGGTCCCGCCGGGGTCGGGTACTGGGAGTCACGCCAGTCCGGAAGCGAGTTCTACGACTTCCTTCATCCTGAGGAGCTCGGCAAGGCTATGAAGTGAGGGCGCAGATCGCGCGGACTGCCGTGATCGCGGTGCTCGCAGGCGGCGGCGGACTGGCCCTCGGGTACGCGTCCGACGGCGTGCGGGGCGCCCTCGTGCTCGGTGCAATCGCGTTTGTGCTGCCGAGCCTCGGAGGCGCGCTTGCGATCGCGGTTCGGAAGTCTGAGCGTGAGGGGGCCGCGACCGCCCTCTCAGCCGACACCATTCTCGGCGTCTGTCTTATTGTCCTCGGCGGTTTCGGCGTCGTAACGATGATGGTCGCTCTGGCCGTCGGATCGCCGGATCCGACGGCCCTCGGCGCCTGCCTCGGTCTTGCTATCGCCGGTACGGCCGCGGCGCGTTGGGCGCTGCGTCGGCGCGCCCATCGTGGATAGCGATTCGGTTGGGCTACCGCGGCGGGCATGGACATCGGATGCTGTCGTTCTGAACGCGACGGTTAGATGGTGAGATTCGCCGCATGCGTGCGCGATAACGCCCCCGGGAGCGTCAGTGAGTGCAGCACGACGAGTGTCTTCGTCGGACGCGTGAGCGCGACGTAAAGATGGCGCAGGCCCTGCTCGCGCTCCGCGATCAGAGCCGGTTCCACGACGACGACGTGGTCGAACTCGAGGCCCTTCGCCTGCCTCGGCGTGAGCACCGGGACTCCTTCGTACAGCGACTCGTCCTCGACGGCAGCTTCCGCCAGTTCCTCCGGGACGATCAGCGCCAGCAGGCCTTCCTCCTGCGCCAGGCGCTCGGCTTCGTGGTACGCCTCTGCCAGCAGGTGCTCCTCCTCGACCTGGCGGATCAGCGGTGGCGCCGCGCCGGTGCGGTACGAGAGCGGGCGCTCGACGTCGGGGGCGATCTCGTCCAGGAGCGGCAGCGCGAGCTCCATGATCTCGCGCGGGACTCGGTAGGCGTGGCGAAGCTCCTCCACCGTGGCGTCCTCGCCGCCCGGGAGCTCGCGCAGCACCTCGGCCCAGCTCCGGTACGCGATCGCTCCGGTCGCTTGCGCGACGTCGCCGAGGATCGTCAGCGCGCCACCGCGCGCCCGTCGCGCGATCATCCGCAGCTCCATCGGCGTCAGATCCTGCGCCTCGTCGACGATCACGTGCCCGAACGTCTTCGGCGGGCCGACCAGCAGCGTGTGCGCCTCGTCGAGGATCGCGACGTCGCCGTCGCTCCAGCCCGGGGCGCGGGAGACGAGGAGCTTCTGCTCGTCGGCCGAGAGGATCCCTTCCGCCGCCTGCGCGAGCGCCGCGCGTGACGTCAGCAGCGAGCGAACCAGCTTCTCGGGCGAGACGACCGGCCACGCCGCCTTCAGGGCGCGGTCGAGGTAGCCGTTCGCTCGCAGCGCGCGCTCGACTTCCTCGAAGTTGCGATACGCCGCGCCTCCGTGCACGCGGCCGTAGTCCTCGTAGAACCGCCGGAGCACGTCCATGCGGAACCGCTCGCGGGCGGCGCCGCCGGTGCCCAGCTCTTCGCGCGCCTGCTCGAGCAGCTCGACCACCTCGCGCTGGCGCACGCGCACGTACGCGCCTTCGAGGCGCGCGAGCACCTCGACCGGCTCCGACT
>JALZOQ010000263.1 GCA_030913835.1 Actinomycetota bacterium
GCGCCGTACGAGTTGAAGTCCTTCGGATCGATTTCGTGCTGGAAGAGGTACTGGCCGGCCGGGCTGTCCTTCGGGATCGATCCCGCGGGCGAGATGTGGTCGGTCGTGACGGAGTCGCCGAGCTTGACGAGACAGCGTGCGCCGTGGATGTCCTCGACGGCACCCGGCTCGCGCGCCATCCCGTCGAAGTACGGAGGCCGGCGCACGTACGTCGAGTCGTCTTCCCACGCGAACAGCTCGCCCTCGGGCACCGGCAGCCCGCGCCAGATCTCGTCCCCGGTGAACACGTCGGCGTAGGTGCGGCTGAACATCGATCCGTCGATCGAGCGCGCGATGGTCTCCTGGATCTCGTCGCCGCTCGGCCAGAGATCGCGGAGGAAGACGTCGTTGCCGTCGGCGTCCGTCCCGAGCGGCTCCTTGTTCAGGTCGAGGTCCATCCGCCCGGCGAGCGAGTACGCGACCACGAGCGGCGGGGAGGCGAGGTAGTTCGCCTTCACCTCGGGATGGATCCGCGCCTCGAAGTTCCGGTTCCCCGACAGGACGGAGCAAACCACGAGGTCGCCCTCTTCGATCGCGGCGGAGATCGTCGGCTGCAGCGGGCCCGAGTTCCCGATGCAGGTCGTGCAGCCGTAGCCGACGGTGTGGAAGCCGAGCTCCTCGAGGAACGGTGTCAGGCCCGCCTTCTCGTAGTACTCGGTCACGACCCGTGATCCGGGCGCGAGGCTCGACTTGACCCACGGCTGGCGGCGCAGCCCTCGCTCGACTGCCTTCTTCGCGAGGAGGCCCGCGGCGATCATCACCTGAGGGTTCGACGTGTTGGTGCAGCTCGTGATCGCCGCGATCACCACGGACCCGTGCTCGAGCTCGTAGTCCTCGCCGGCAACCGGAACCGAACGGCGCGAGGGCTCCATCGTCGCAACCGGGATCGGGTCCACGTCTGGAAGCGGCTTCGCGCCGGGCTGCGTCTCCCCGGGCGGATCGCTGGCTGGGAACGTGTCCGCGACGTCCTTGTCCTGTGTGCCGTTCGTATAGTCGACGCCGAACGTCGAGAGCGCCTCGAGGAACGATGTCTTTGCCTCGGACAGCGGCACGCGGTCCTGCGGGCGGCGCGGCCCCGCGAGGCTGGGCTCGACGGTCGAGAGGTCGAGCTCGACCACCTGCGAGTAGGTGGGCTCTTCGCTCGGGTCGTGCCAGAGCATGTTCTCCTTGCAGTAGGCCTCGACGAGCGCGATCCGCTCGTCCGGCCGGCCGGTGAGCCGCAGGTACGTCAGCGTCAGGTCGTCCACCGGGAAGAAGCCGCACGTGGCGCCGTACTCCGGGGACATGTTCCCGAGCGTCGCGCGGTCGGCGAGCGGGAGGGAGTTGAGCCCTTCGCCGAAGTACTCGACGAACTTGCCGACGACGCCGGTCTTGCGCAGGAGCTGCGTGACCGTGAGGACGAGGTCGGTTGCCGTCGCGCCCTCGGGCATCTTTCCGGTGAGCCGGAAGCCGACCACCTGCGGCACGAGCATCGACAGCGCCTCCCCGAGCATCGCCGCCTCGGCCTCGATCCCGCCGACGCCCCAGCCGAGCACGCCGAGGCCGTTCACCATCGTCGTGTGCGAATCGGTCCCGACGAGCGTGTCGGGGAACGCCATCCCGTCGCGCGACTCGACGACGCGCGCGAGGAACTCGAGGTTGACCTGGTGGACGATCCCGGTGCCGGGCGGCACGACCTTGAAGTCGCGGAAGGCGGTCTGGCCCCAGCGCAGGAAGGCATAGCGCTCGCGGTTCCGCTCGACCTCGAGCTCGACGTTCCGCGCGAACGCCAACCGGGTGCCGAACTCGTCGACCTGCACCGAGTGGTCGATCACGAGCTCGGACGGGATGAGCGGATTGATCTTCCCTGGGCTGCCGCCCAGATCTGCCATCGCGTTCCTCATCGCCGCGAAGTCGACGACCGAGGGAACGCCCGTGAAGTCCTGGAGCAGCGAACGCGCCGGCATGAACGAGATCTCGCGCGAGGGCTCCTCGGTCGCCACCCAGGTCGCGATCGCCTCGACGTCGCGCTCGTCCCCGGTGCGCAGCGCGTTCTCGAGCAGGATGCGCAGCGTGTACGGGAGCCTTGCGACGTCGTACTGGGCCTGCAACGCGTCGAGTCGGAAGATCTCGTAGCTCGTGTCCCCGACCGTCAGCTGCGCGCGCGTGTCCACGCCTTCGATTCTATGGAACGAGTGCGATCGGCCGATGACGGGGCTACCGCGGCGCCGCCGACGTAATCGCTACGCTCGGCTCCCCGTGCGAACCGCTTTGGCTCCGACGCTGATCGCGACGCATTCGGGGCTTCGCGGCCGCCCGGGGGTGGACCTCACGCCGGACGTCGTCGATGGCGTCGCAGGGAGTCTCGTCGCGTTCCTGCAAGCCGGGGTGCTCCCGCTCACGGTCGCCGTGGCCCGCGACGAGCGGCCCGGCGGGATCGAGCTCGCGGGGCAGGCGATCGAGTCGCTGCGCCGTCGCGGGATCGACGTCGTGGACTTTGGCGCCGTCTCAACGCCCACCGCGAAGGTCGCGGCACGGGCAGGGGGTCTCGGAGCCGCCCTGGTCATCACGGGATCTCACCTCGAGCCCGACTGGAACGGGATCAAGCTCAGCTCTGCGCCTGACTTTCTGCCCGTGGACGTCCGCGAGCTGCCGCCACCGGCCGACGAGTCGGGACGGCGAGGCGCTCTCGAGCGCAATCCGCACGCTGCGCGCGTGCA
>JALZOQ010000267.1 GCA_030913835.1 Actinomycetota bacterium
GGCACGCGCCGAGCGCCGGCCAGATCGGCCCTCCGAGCGCGGCGTTCCGCAGCGCGCGCATGCCCCACGTGGGCGCGAGCGTCCAGGCGATCGGCTCGACCCAGCCGGGCAGCAGCGAGATCGGCACCAGCAGCCCGGTGATCAGCCACACCGGATACTCGAGCGCGACCGAGAACGCGTTGGCCGCGCGGTAGACCACGAGCGTGGACGCGAGCAGGAGCCCGAGCATCCCGATCGACAGGATCGCGAGCGGAATCGAGACCGCGAAGAGCAGCGGGTGCTCGATGTGAAGCGGGACGCCGAAGAGCAGACGTCCCCACACGATCGTGGACGCGATCGAGTAGACGCCGAGCGCAGAGATGGCGACGGTGATCGGCGCGAGGACCAGGAAGAAGGGAGCCGGTGCGGCTACGAGCAGCTCCAGGATCCCCTGCCAGCGCTGCCGCTGGATCGCCGCGCCCGCGCTCGACGCTGTCAGCGACCAGATCCCGAGCACCGCCGCTCCGAGCGAGGCGTAGAGGAGCGACGGCGCCTGCGACCCGGCGCGGAACATGAAATACGCCAGCGTCGCGAAGATGAGCGGCCAGATCGCCGCGGTCACGATCTGGAACGACGACGCCGAGAGCTCCTTGAAGTGAATCCGCAGAGAAACGAAGAACAGCCGGACGTACCTCACGCCCCTGGCCGCCTTCTGCTCCCGCGCGGCGGAGCCGCGCTCCGCGGAAGGCTGACGCCGCTGACGGCCCGATGCCTTCCGGGCCCGTGCCCCGCGCACTGTTCCCTCCGGCCTCCGACCGTCAGCGGCGCCCCAGGAACGTGAGGAAACCTCAACCGCTCTCTCCGACGAGCGAGACGTAGGCGTCCTCGAGCGTCGGCTCTCGCGCCGCGACGCGGCCGACCTGGACGTCTCCGAGCTCGGCCAGCAGACGCTGGGTCGTCGTGCCGCCGTCCTCGGACTGGACGACGAGCACCTGCGCTTGCTCGCGATCCTCGACGACCACAGACATCACGCCGGGCAGGCGTCGGAGCCGGTCGGGGGCGTCGCCGGGCGCGTCGAACGTCTCGATCTCGACGACCGTTCCCTCCGTGACGAGCGCTTTCAGGTCCCGCGGCGTTCCCTCGGCGACGATCTCGCCCTTGGCGATCACGGCGATGCGGTCGCAGAGCGCGTCGGCCTCGAACATGTAGTGCGTGGTCAGCAGGACGGTCTTGCCGGCCTCGGCGAGCGAGGCGATCGTGCCGCGCAGCTCGCGGGCGCCCACGGGATCGACGCCGATCGTCGGCTCGTCGAGGAAGAGCACGGGCGGGTCGTGGAGCAGCCCGCGGGCGATGTGGAGGCGCTGGCGCATCCCCTTGGAGTAGCCCTCGACCTTCTCCTTCTCGCGGCCCTTCAGCCCGACCAGCTCGAGCAGCTCGTCGATGCGCGGCCGTTGTTCGCGCGGCGGCACGCCGTACAGCTCCGCGAAGTAGCGCAGGTTGTCGAGCGCCGGGAGCCGCTCGTAGAGCCCGCGATCGCCGCCGAAGACGTAGCCGATCCGCCGGCGCACCTCGCGCGCATCCTTGACGACGTCGAACCCGAGCACGCTGGCGTGGCCGGCGGTCGGGATCAGAAGCGTGATCAGCATCTTGATCGTCGTCGTCTTCCCGGCGCCGTTCGGGCCGAGGAGGCCGAAGAGCTCGCCTTCCGCGATCTCGAAGCTCACGCCGCGGACGGCCTCGACCTCGAGCGAGCGGCGGCGGAACAAGCCCGTGCTCGTCTTGTAGGTCCGGCGAAGGTCAACCGCTTCGACGACGGCCATGGCGAGAGGATACGACGCGAGGCAGAGTGCCGGTCCTTGACGGTTGTCTCCATTGACGAGGTCGGCCGAGCCGAGTGAGAATCCGTAGGTGATCGAGCCCACCGGACACGTCGTGCCCGACACGAGCGAGATCGAGGCGCGGCGAAACGGCGACACCGCGTCGACCCGCGTCGTGATCGATGCGTCTCACGGCGCGCGCCTCGAG
>JALZOQ010000298.1 GCA_030913835.1 Actinomycetota bacterium
GCCACGAACGGGAGCGGGCGGGTCGCGAACGAGAGCTCCGTCCGCAGCCGGTTCCCCCAGCTCCCCTCGTCGTGCGCTCGGAGCCAGAGCCGGCGGGGCGTCCCCCCGATCCCGAGGCCGTCGATCGCGCCGCGCGCGACGGCGAGGCGGTCGCGCACGTCCCCGTAGCCGTGGACGACGCGCACGACATGCGCGCGGCGACCGCCCTGCTCGAAGAACGACGCGACCGCGTACGGGAGCCGTCCGGGCCCGTCGAAGCCGCCGTAGAGCCGGCGGTATTCGCCCCAGCTCTCCACGGGCACGGCGACCGACCGGCGCCGCGGCCGCTCAGGCTCGACGCCGGACCGGACGGCCTCTCCGACGGGCCGGACCGGGCGCAGTCCCGCCTCGAGCCACTGCTCGTCGGTGTAGGGAACGCGCGCCGGTCCGCGGGGAGCGATCCCGACGAACGCGCACACGTCCATGCGCACGCCGAGCAGCGCACGGCCGGGCGGCGTCGCGACCGGGTAGACGCCGGGGGCGCCGAGCGGAGGTCGGTCGACGAGCATCCCGTTCCTAGCTGTACTCGATGCCCTCGTGGACGAGGTGCAGTTCCTCCATGGCGACCTCGCCGCCGCCCTTCGCAGCCAGGGTCGGGCCGACCCATTTCTTCGGCTGAGCGCGGTGGAGCCGCCACGTGGCGACGCCGCTTCGGGCCTCGTCGAGGAGCGTGATCGTGACGTCTCGCCGATCGGCGGTGCCGTCCCGGACGCCCTTGAGCCACTGGAACATGTCCGTCGAGCCGACGAGCCCGCGCTTGAGCGTCACGTCGTCGAGCTTGTGCGTGTTCGGCACCTTCCGGGTCGTGTTGACCCGCTCGTTGCCGTTGCGGTACTCCGAGTAGCTGACGTCGACGCCGAGTCCGCTGACGTCCGAGAAGCCCCCGACGATCGTGCCCTCCTCTCCGGAGCCCTGGTCGCCGCCGAGGGCGACGATGAAGTTGAACGCGCCGTACGGTGTCTCTTCGCGAAGAACAGCCATCCCATGCCTCCAATCAGCTCAGCTTCGAGTCGGCCGTCCACTGGCCGATCCGGAAGATCACGTACTCCGCCGGCTTGGTCGGGGAGACCCCGATCAGGCAGATCAATCGCCCGTTGTCGAGGTCGTTCTGCGTCATCGTCGTCCGGTCGCAGCGGACGAAGTACGCCTCCTCGGGCTTCGTGCCCATGAGGGCCCCGCTCTTCCAGGTGACGAGCAGGAAGTCCTCGATCGTGTAGCGGATGTTCGCCCAGAGCCGCTCGTTGTTCGGCTCGAAGACGGCCCACTGCGTCGACTTGTCGATCGAGTGCTCGAGATAGATGAAGAGGCGTCGGACGTTGACGTATTTCCACTCCGGGTCGGAGCTCACCGTTCGCGCTCCCCACACGCGATTTCCACGGCCCTCGAAGAAGCGAAGGGCGTTGATCCCCTCCGGGTTGAGGACGTCCTGCCGCGCCTTGTTGATGTTCGCCTCGAACTTCGTGAGACCGCGGACGATCTCGTTCGCCGGGGCCTTGTAGACGCCGCGCTCGATGTCGCTGCGCGCGTAGATCCCCGCGACGAAGCCCGACGGGGGCAGGACCATCCGCCCGGGTGGCGCGCCCTGCGCCGGTCGCTGCAGCGGGTCGAAGATCTCGATCCACGGGTGGTACATCGCGGCGTACTTGCTGTCGAAGCGACCACGGAAGCGACGGATCTGGCTGATCGAGCTTTCTGCCGGGCCGTCCACGACCGCGATCCGATAGCGGTATTTCTCCGCGTGGCCCACGAGGGCGTCTCCCGCAGCGAAGCACTCGTCCTCCAGTGCGAACGTGCCCCCGTCCGGGAGCGCGACGATCGCGATGTCGTCGATCTCACCGAGTGCTTCGAGGCCCGTGGCCTTCAGCGCGACGTTGTCCGGATCGGCCTCCTTGCCGAGCAAGTCGGCGGCGCTGACGAGATTTCCGTCGTGACCGCCCTGGAGCCGGCCGCTGTTGCCCCGCAACGCGACGAGCAGCTCCGCCGGGCCGTCCTCATCGGAGTCCCAGTCGGTCGTGTCGAGGAAGATCGTCGAGTTCTCGTCCTCGGGGTCGTTCTTCTGCAGGATCCGGCCGATGTAGCGGATCTGCCGCGGGTGCAGCCCGAGCCGGTCGTAGACGTCGATGCGCTCGTCGTCGACGCGGACGATCACGCGGAGCTCGACGATCTGGGCGATGTGATCGCCGGTCAAGCCTGCGATGTCGGCCCCGCCGCGCCTGAACCGCTGACGCTTCGAGGCGCTGACGGTGACCACAGCCAGCCGCGCCGGGTCGATATCTTCATTGTCCTTCGGGAGGTCGCCGGGGGGAGTGCCCGGGTCGAAGATCTCGACGACGGTGCCCTCTCTGCCGCCCTTGATCTGCATGCCCCACGTCTCCTTGTGGAGCGGGTCCGCCGGATCGGCGGTGAAGGCGAAGGCGACGTTCTTCGTGCGGACAAGCTGCGTCTCGACGAAGACGTTCCCGTACGCCCCGGGCCAGCGGGCGCGCCACACCGCGATGCTGCCGCCGGCGTTCACGTTGATCTGCTTGCTCGCCACCCCGAAATCGGTCGGCGGATCACCGCGCGCCCCGAAGACGCGCGAGACGTACAGCCGCTTGCCGCCGTTCATGAAGAACGCCCGCGCCGCGTGAGCGAGGTAGGCGGGGCGCCCGTCGTCGATCTCCAGGGGTTCGAGACCGCCGTAAATCCGCTCGAACTCGGTGAAGCTGGTGACCAGGCGCGCATCAGTCGTGCTGGGGCCGTTGCGCGTCCCTGCGTCGATGTACTGCACGGGGCCGAAGCGCGTCATTCCCGCGAAGCCGGTCGTGCTGGTTGGGACCCCCTCGATGCTCTTCGACCGGAAGCTGACCTCTTCCACGTAGACGCCGGGGGCTAGGTATTCGGGCATTTCGAGCTCCTTCCGCGCACGTCGGCGCTACGGGATGGCGAAGGGTTGGAGGCTGGCGATCCGGCCGAAGCGCACCGCGACGCCGGGACGCTCGGTCAGCACCGCGTAAGCGGGTGGAGGCTGGACGCCCGTCAAGACGTCGACGGTGACCAGGCCGGGGCCGGATGTCGGCTCGACCCGGAGGTCCGCGAGCGCGTCGTTCGGGTCGACGGGGAGTGGCGGGACGGGCGCCCGGACCGTGACCTTGACCTGCAGCGGGTCGAGCTCGCCGAGGTTCGTGAGGTTCGGGCCGAGCAGGAGCAGGAATTCGCCACGATCGTCGCCGTGCGCGCGTCCGAGCACGGAGCCGTTGACGGACGCTTCGACGCGCGTCCATCGCACAGGTGCCCCGCCGCGCGTGACGCGACCGCGGAAACCGGTTGCGGTTTCCGACACGTCGTAGGCCGCTCCCGGGAAGAGCCGTGGCCGCCAGCTGCGCTGCGCGGCCGGAAACGAGCCGCCGGCGCCCTCGGCGGCCAGAATCGCGGACTCCGGAGAGATCGAGAAGCGGAGGCGCCGTGGCACGTAGCGGCGGTCACGCGCGATGAACCGCACTTCGACCGGGGTCGTCACGGCCGGCGGAATCGGCGTCGCCACGTCCGGGCCGTAGACGAGTTTGTAGCGTCCGGATCTGGAGCGCGCGAGCCGCCCTGCGGGTCCTTCGACCGCAACGTCGAGTGGTCTCGCGATCCGGCTCGGCCGGGTCGAGTCCAGGGGCTCGAGCCCAATGGCGAGGCGGTGGACGACCTCGACGTACGTCTCGGGAAGGAACGTGTTCACGGCACTCCCGGAGCGATTCCTGCGACGACGGTCGTCGCGGGCGCGGGCGGCTCGATCTCGCGGCCGTCGACACGGACGATCCGAGCCATGTACGGAATGCTCAGCCGGAAGTCCGCGTCGAGCGAGTCGAAGGTCCGCATCAGCGGCTCGAGGGCAACGTCCTCGATCATGAGCTGCACGCTCTCCGTGTCCGCCCAGCCGGCCGACGGGTACAGCACGGGGCCGCTCATGCTCGGGAACGAGTCCAGGCACTGAATCGCCTTGCCGAGGATCTGATGCTCGTGCTCGGCGTTCTCGGCCCAGGCGGTGAGCAGGAAGTGCAGGTCTACCGGCAGGTGAGCCTGACCGTCGAAGCTCCCCACGCCCGCCCACGCGGCGCGCATGACGCGATTCACCTCGACGCGGTACAAGAAGATGGACACCGCGTACGTCGGGATGGCCGACTCGCCGGTCGTGCGGTCGAAGTCCTCGGTCTGGACGACGACGGCTTTCGTGACCTTGTTCCGGACCGGCTGTTCGGCGGCGAAGCAGGCGTTCAGGACGCGCTCGATCGTCTTTCCGGCCGCGGCGATCGCGCGGAAGTCAGCCACGGCGGTGCCCGTCTCCGAGTGGCCGGCGTGCCCTTTCGCGGATCGCCGCCACGAGCTCGTCCGGCGAGATCTCCTCCATCCGGACCGAGCTCAGCTCGTACAGGTGCGCGTCGCCCGAATTCGCATCGATCCCGAAGATGCGCGTTTCGGGAAGCTCCGTGAGCAGCTTGCGACAGCTGTGGGAGAGCTCGGGGCCGTCGACCCCCACAATCACGAAGTTGGGGCGGGTCGCGCTCGCCGCCCGCAACATCTCGCGTTGCGACGCCGCGTGGCCGACGATCGCCAGATCAGGCTTGGCGAGAGCAGCCTCGATCATCGTCCTAGCCAGCTGTGGCAGGTCGACGAGCAGAATCCGGATCGGCTCAATCGGACATTCCTCGGGCGGGAGTGTCCGTCGCCGCCGGAGCGCGAACAATGGATCGTTCGGTTCAAATTTGATCCAGGCGCAGGCCCGGATCGTCCGACGCCGATCGGTTCAGCGTGACTAGATCGTCAGGCCGGAGAGGTCTAGATCTAGGGCGTGCGCCGCACCGCGGCCGCGGCCTCCGCGCGCCGGCGCACGTGCAGCTTGTCGAGGATGTTGTGCACGTGGTTCTTGACCGTCGCGAGCTCGATCCGGAGCCTTACCGCGATCTCCTTGTTCGACAGACCCTCGTCGATCAGATCGACGATCTCGCGCTCGCGGTGGGTCAGCCCTCGCTTCGCTTCCGCCGCGGCGCCGCGGTCGCGCGCGAGCAGGGCGACGCGCCGGAGCAGCGTCGCAGTGATGCGCGGCGAGCAGATCGTCTCGCCCGCCGCGACGCTTTCCACGGTGGCCAGGAGGTCGTCAACGGTTCCGTCGCGCGTGACGTAGCCGGCAACGCCCGCCTCGGCGAGCGGCAAGACGTCGTCGTCGGCCTCCGTCACGCCGAGCGCGACCACCATGGTTCCGGGCGCCTTCGCGAGCAGGCTGCGGACAACGCCCGGCCCGTCGCCTCCGGCGACATCTAGCAG
>JALZOQ010000310.1 GCA_030913835.1 Actinomycetota bacterium
GCGATCCGGCGCTTCAAGGACTGGGCCAACCGCGTCCCGGACGAGCGCCACATCAAGCAGGCCCGCAACAAGCAGCGGCAGATCGACCGGATGGAGAAGGTCGAGCGGCCCGTCCTCGAGCGGCACAAGATCGCCCTCAGCCTCCGGCCGCAGACGCGCGGCGGGCAGCGGTTCATCGAGCTGACGCAGGTGCTGGTCGGCTTCGGGGACGAGCCCGTTCTCGCAGATGTCGACCTGACGGTCATCCGTGGGGAACGAGTCGGCGTGGTCGGTGGTAACGGCGCCGGCAAGAGCGTGCTCGTGAAGACGATCGTCGGCGAGCTCGAGCCCACCGACGGGGACGTCCGCCGCGGCAGCGGGATCCGCGTCGGTTACCTCGCCCAGGACGCCGAGCTGCCGACGCCGGAGCGCTCGCCGATCGAGATCCTCCGCTCGAGCCATCCCATGTCGGAGGGCGAGGCGGTCTCACGCCTGATGAAGTTCCTTTTCGACTACGAGCAGGTCCGACGCCCCGCGAAGCTCCTCTCAGGAGGCGAGCGGACGCGCCTGCAGCTGCTCCTGCTGATGCTCGGCGGTGCGAACTTCCTCGTGCTCGACGAGCCGACGAACCACCTCGACCTCGAATCCGTCGAGCGGCTCGAGGCGGCGATCGAGGAGTTCGACGGCACGGTCGTCTTCGTCTCGCACGACCGCTACTTCCTCGATCGGATCGCTGATCGCATCGTCGAGGTGCGCGACGGCGAAGTGCGCGCCTACGAGGGCGGCTGGAGCTACTGGCGAGAGCGAACCGGCGCGACGCGATCCGCTCTCGCAGCGACCTAAACCGCCGTGCGGTAGGCCTCGAGCACGCCGTCCCAGCCGGCGTCGTAGCCGGCGCGGCTCTTCGCGCCGTTCTCGAGCTTCTCCCATCCGGTGTGCACGAGCTCGACGCGCGTGCCGTCGCCCTCGGCGGCAAAGCGGACTTCGACCTCCGTGTCGGCCTTCTCGTCGTCGAAGCCGGGACGCCAGGTGAAGTGCACTCGCGTCGGCGGCTCCCACGCGAGCACCTCGCCCCACACCGCTTCGCGCCCGTCCTTCGCCGCCTCGACGAGTTTCCCGTCCTTGAACTCGAGCTTCTCGGCTTCGTCTCCGAAGATGCCGTGAGTCCCGAGGGGCCACCACGTCTGGATCTGGTCGGTGAAGACGCGGAACGCCGTCTCGGGATCCGCGTCGACCACGACTGACTTGTGTACCGCCTCGGTCGTCTCTGTCGTGCTCACTTTTTCCTCCCTTCGTCCTGCTCGGCCGCCCGCTTGAAGCTCTCTAGGGCGTCCGACCAGAAGCTGTCGAAGTAGTCGCGGAGCTCGGCCACGCTCTGCGCGTCGACGCCGTAGATCCGCCGGGTGCCGTTCCGTTGCTCGGTCACGAGTCCCGCCTCCTTCAGGACGCGGAGGTGCTGCGACACGGCCGGCCTGCTCACGGGCAGCTCGCGAGCGAGCTCGCCCACCGCTCGCGGGCCGCGGCGCAGGCGCTCGAAGATCGTCCTTCTCGTCGGGTCGCCCAGTGCCTGGATCGCAGATGCGTAAGCCATTACTTACCGTAAGCGTAGACTTACATTAAGCCTGTGTCAAGCTCTGCGCGTGGAGCTCGACGCCGCCGACCTCGACCCCGATCCGCTGCGGCAGTTCGAGTCGTGGTTCGCCGCCGCGCGGGAGGCCGGGCTCCGGGCGCCGGAGGCGATGGCGCTGGCGACGGCGACGCCCGACGGAGCGCCCTCGGCGCGGATGGTGCTGCTGAAGGGCGCCGATGAGCGCGGCTTCGCATTCTTCACGAGCTACGAAAGCCGCAAGGGTGCCGAGCTGGAGGCGAATCCGCGCGCGGCGCTGCTCGTCTACTGGGAGCCGCTCGGCCGGCAGGTGCGGATCGAGGGAGGCGTCGAGCGCGTGTCGGCCGAGGAGTCCGATGCGTACTTCGCGTCGCGCCCGCCCGCGAGCCGGGCCGGTGCGGCGGCGTCGCGCCAGAGCCGGCCGCTTGACGAC
>JALZOQ010000388.1 GCA_030913835.1 Actinomycetota bacterium
CCAGCCGCTGCCCGACGCTCCCGGAGATCGACGCGATGCCGGACGGCCACGGACGCGATGAGGCGCTCGCCGAAGTGCGGTTGGCGCTCGGGGCCGCCGCGAGCAACCTCCGCGAGTCGCTGCGATGATTCCCGTCTTCTGATGCGTCTCGCAGCGACCCTGTTCCGTCCGTCTCGAAGCTACGCCGCCGGCAGCGGCCGCGGCGGGGACGCGCCGCGCGGGGAGGCCGGGTCGGCGGCGGACAGCTACCTGGCCGATCTGATGGTCGGCGGCCCCGACGTCAACCCGGAGCTGACCGGCACCGCGAAGTTCGAGGTGTACGACGAGATGCGGAAAACCGACCCGTCGGTGAAGTCGCTGTTGATGTATCAGAAGCTGCCGATCCGGGCGGCGAAATGGGGGCTGGAGCCGAAAAAGCCCGACACGATGAGCGAGCCGGATCCGTTCGCGAAGGCGATCTGCGACGCCGCCTGCTGGCAGTTCGGCCTCGAGGGGAACCTGGGCGAGCTCGACATGTCGTGGGACGAGCTGACCGCGCAGGGGCTGACGATGCTCGACTTCGGCCTGTGCCTGGAAGAGCTCGTCTGGGCCGACGACCTGAAAGCTTGGCGGGACGCCGACGGCGATGAGCACCGGCTCCGCCCGATCGACCGGGTCGCCATCCGCCCGCCGATGACGGTGCAGACGGTGAAGATGGAGAAGGGCCGGATCAAGTGGGTCGAGCAGAACATTGCGGGCACGGACCGGATCCCCGGCGGGTTCGACGCGAGGAAGCTTTCGCATATGCGGTATGAGCGGGAGGGCGACCGCTGGGACGGCGTGTCGCTGCTCAGGCCGACGTGGGGTGCGTGGCGGCTGAAGAAGTTCCTGACCGTCACGTCCGGGATCGCGTTCGACAGGTTCGCGATGGGCGTCCCGGTCGTGTGGCACCCCGACACCGCCGAAGGCGAGCAGCGGGCGAAGTCGATCGGCCGAAACCTCAGAGGCTCCCATGAGCGTGCCTATGTGCATTTCCCGATCCCGCAGGGCGGGTCGAAGGCCGATGCGGAGTACGGGCTGGAGATCCTGAACGCCGCCGGCTCGATTGCGGACCCGACGCCGCTGCTCAGATGGTGCGCCGAGCAGATCTCGGAGGCGGGGATGCAGCAGTTCAAGGACTTGGGCCGCACCGACTCGGGGTCCAGGGCGACGGCGCAGGTGCAGGTCGACCCGTACTTCCTCGGCGTCGAATCGCTGGCGAACTACCTGAAACGTGAACGGTCGCGGCAGCTGCTCAGGCAGTTCGTGGAGGTCAACTTCGGTGTGGAGGCGGCGCAGACGCGGATGCCGGTGTTGACGGTCACGAAGATCCAGGCCCGCAGCGTCGACGCGATCTCCCGGGCGATCAGCTACCTCGACCAGGCCGGCCTGCACTTCACCGACCGCGGCGCCTACAACGACATCAGGGAGCTGCTCGGGTTCGAGCCGCTGTCGGAGGAGGAGTACGACCTCAGGTTCGGGACGGCGGGGCTGACGAGGGCGCAGGTGACCGCCGCCGTTCAGGCGGCCGGGCTCGACCCGGAGCAGATGGCTGCGGTGGTCGCGTCGCTGCCGGCTGACGTCGGGATTGCGGCGAACCGGGTGGAGGGGAACGGGCTTCCAGCCGCCGCGTAGGCCGCTTCCGATACTGGCAGCGATGCCCAAGTACCGGTTCCGGCTCGAGAGCGAAGACGGTGAGTTCCGTGTGGGCGCGACCGTCGCCGACTCCAAGGCTGACGCGAAGGACATGCTGGAAAGCCGCGAGTTCGGATACGCCGGCTATCGGCTGACCATCGCCGAGCTGGCGGAGGCGGAGAGGGAGCCGGACACGCCGCAGAACCGTTCCCGGCTTGCGCTCCACCACCAGGCGCAGCCGTACAAGCTCGTCAGCCTCGAACAGGTGAAGGCGTAGGCCCGTGGCGATCACCGTCAAATGGGCACCCTTGACGCTCGAGAAGATGATCGAGCAGGTCGGCAACGACGTCAACCTCCTGACCGGCACCGTCAAACTCTCATTGCACACGTCGACGTACGTGCCGGCGATCGACACCGACGACTTCTTCAACGACGCCACGAACGAGCTCGCCGGGGGCACCGGCTACACCGCCGGCGGCGAGACGCTGACGGCGAAGACGATCACCTACGACTCCGCGTCGGACCAGGTGCGCTTTGACTTCGCGGATGTGACGTGGACGTTCACGGCGTCGAAGACATGGCGGATCGGCGTCGTTTACATCGACACGGCGGGGGCGGCATCGACCGACCCGATCGTGGCGTGGCTGACGTGGGACTCCGACCAGACGGTCAGCACGGCGTACACGTTGCAGATCGACCCGGCGGGCCTGCTCTACATCGACGCGACGTAGGCCACCGTGTTGCTCTTCGCGGGCCTGGTTAGACGAAGCGCCCCGAAGGGCGCCCCGCCATCTGTGCTGTCAACGATGGGAAGGAGGGTGCTAGATGTTCAACGTTTTTCGGAACGAGGATCCGCCGAAGCCGAAGCCGGACCCGGATCTGCCGCCGCCTGCGCCGCAGGACTGAGCGAGGGAAGGCCCCGCTTCGTCTCGGCCCTTTGGGTGGGGAGCGAGGCGTGGCAGGGCCGTCCCGGACTTTACCAGCCGGAAACACCGATGCTGACCGGGAGCGTCTAGGTGGCGTCGCAGGGGCCGCTTTCCCCCAGCTCGGTTGTTCATGTTGCTGGCCCGGATTCCGACTGGGAGACCCCGGAAAACGCCGTATCGAGCAACAATCTTTACGCAAACGTCTTTCTCGCTGTGCCGGCCGCTATCAGCGATCTGCTTCGGGCAACGAGCTTCGGGTTTGACATTCCTACGGGCGCGACGATCGACGGTGTGCTTCTGGAGATGGAAGTGAACTCAGAGCAAGCGGTTGTTTGCGAGCACGAGTTGTATCTAGTGAAGGCTGGTGTGCGAGCGGGGGACAATAGGTTCGTCGGACCAGCCCCAGGTCTTTGGCCGGCTGCGGACGCCTATCTGACTCGTGGCGGTGCCGCTGATCTTTGGGGTGCGTCGCTGTCGGTGGCGGACGTTGAGGACAGCGGCTTCGGGGTCGAGCTTGCTGTGACGAACCACGACGAGTTCAGCGACAAGACTGCCCAAGTGGACCACATCCGCATGACCGTCTACTACACCGTCGCCGCTGGCCCCGGCCCCACGCTGCGGCTCACCCGCTCGAACCTCACCCTCGGCTAAGGAGACACGATGGCCCGATACTCATCCGGGATGGTTGCCGCAGGAGCAGGCGTAGCGCTGCGCCCGATCCTTGGCATCCTCTCAACCGCGACCGTCAGTGGTCTCCTCCGCGAGCTGCATCTATGGAACACGACTGCGGTCGCTTGCACCTACGAAGTCGTCCGCTTCACAGGCGGTACGGCTGGAGCCGCCCAGACTGAGGTAAAGCACCGGCCGAACGCTCCCGCTGCGCTCTGCACGGTGTTCGGGCTGTGGACGGCGGACGCGACGATCGTTGACCGCACCGGCTATCACATCAGGGCCGGGGCAGCGGACGGTGCCGCCGCGATTCTAACTTTCGGTGACAACGGGCTCGAGACGGCGCTCGGTGCGACGGCGGGGATCGGGTTGGTGCCGGTCGGCACCGGCCAAGTTTGTATCGCAGCGTACATCTGGGACGAGTAGTTGAGTGGCGGCTGTCACCCATCTCGGCTCCGCCACTTCCTCGGCTAACGGAACCTCATACGCGACCGCGTCCCTGACCCCTGCGGCTGGCGATCTGCTCGTCGTGATCGTCGCCGCACCGGGGACGCAGGCGACCGCACCGACGATGGTCGAGTCGGCGGGCGGCGGCACATACACGTTCATCGGCCGCGCGATCAAGGCAACATCCGCTGACGCGCTCTACTACTTCGTCCGCGACACATTGTGCGAGAACGCGACCGCCCGGACGTTCACGTTCGACTGCACTCAGGACGCGGCGACCGGCTGCTGCATCGCGGTAGCGAAAGCGACAGGCATGTTCCGTGCGGGACTGGAAGCGATCCGCCAGTCCGACCCGACGGACAACGCGGCGGCGGGCGGCACACCGGCCACGGTGTTCCCGGCGGTCGCGCTGACCGGAAACGCGTGTATTGCCGCGATGAGCAACGCCGCCAACCCGGCGACGCTGACCGCGCCCGCGAGCTTCACCGAGCTTTTCGACGGCGGCAGCGCCACCCCGGCAAACGGGCTCGAGTACGCGGGCCGCGACAGCGGACACACCAGCGCGACGATCACCTGGGGCAGCACGTCCGCCACCGCCTTCTGCGCGTTCTCGGTAGAGCTCGACGCCTCGGCCCGAGCGGTCCCGCCTAGCCTTGCGGTGGCCCCGAGGATCGCATGAGCAGCCTGATCCGGTACCGCACCCCACGGCCCGCGCAAGGGACACGGGTCGTTCAGCGCTCGCTGCTCATTGGCGCGCTCGAGCCGCAAGCTGGGCCAGAGACAACCCCGACGCCAGGCGGCGCCCTCGCGGCCGGCACCGGGCCGAGTGCGAAAGCCGACGCAGCCCAGGGAGGCGGTCCTGCTGCCGGTCTCGCGCCTTCCGCTCGTGTAGCGGTCGCGCAGGG
>JALZOQ010000391.1 GCA_030913835.1 Actinomycetota bacterium
GTTCTGCGCGCGGGCGAGATCGTCAGCATCGGCTCGCCGGAGGAGGTCGTCGGCGAGGCGCACGAGACCGAGATCCGCTACCGGCGCGACGGCAAGCCGGTGGTCGTCCGCACCCGCGAGCCAACCCGCTTGCTGAACGAGCTCACGGCGGAAGCGCTGGCAGGGGGCCGCGAGGTCGACGGCCTCGAGGTGCGCCGGCCGTCGCTCGAGGACGTGTATCTCGAGCTCGTCGCGGACGAGTGACGTGAGGCTCTTCCTCCACCAGCTGCGCGCGGAGCAGTTGCAGTTCTGGCGCAGCCGGGAAGCGGCGATCTTCATCTTCGTGTTCCCCATGCTGCTGTTCGTCCTGCTGGGGTCGGTGTACAGCGGCGAGATCTCGGGCCATCCCGCGAGCGAGGTGCTGCTGGCGGGAATGCTCGGCTACGGCGCCGCGAACACCGCCTTCGCCGGGCTCGGGGTCATACTCGTGGTGCGGCGCGAAGGCGGGATTCTGAAGCGGATCCGCTCGACGCCGCTGCCGGCCGCGACCTACCTGGCAGCAACGCTCACCTCGATCCTGGCCGTCTTCGTGCTCCAGACCGTGCTGCTCTTCGCGCTCGGGCGGGTCCTCTACGGGACGCATCTGCCCGGCCGGATCGGCTCACTGGCGCTCGTCCTCGTGTTCGGCGCGGCCGTGTTCGCGGCACTCGGGCTCGCGGCGACGGCGCTGATCCGGTCGGCGGAGGGCTCGTCGGCCGTGCTGAACACCGTCCTACTCCCGATGGCGTTCCTGTCGGGCTCGTTCGGGCCGAGGGAGCGCTATCCCGAGGTGCTGCGTGCGATCGGAGACGTGCTGCCGCTCAGATACTTCCTGGAGCTCGTCAACGGCGTCTATCTCGACGACCGGGGGCCGTGGCACAACGGAACCGCGGCAGGCGTCCTGGCCGCCTGGGGCGTAGCGGGCCTCGTCGTCGCAGCGCGTCGGTTCGGCTGGGAGCCGCGCAGCGCCTAACCAGGACTTTGTGGCTCTGAGCCACAAAGTCTGTTCGGAGCGCGTAAGTCCCGCGATTCGATTTTCGCGAGGCGGGGACTAGCCGAATGTGCAAACCGAACCGCAAATCGCATTCGCTGCTGAGACCGGCGACCCACCGGGACTCGAGATCCGGATCAACTTCGGCGTCTTCGCGGGCCGTGACGCCACGGCCGCCGAGGTCGAGGAGCTCGCGAAGCTCATGGTTCCTGAGGTGGGGGAGGTCTCGATCGTTGCCGAGCAACGCCACGAGGTCAGCGAAGACGTCGAGGCGTCTCTCCACCAGGTGCGGATCGAGGTCGGCGAGGATCAGCTCCCGCCGGAGGGAACGGAACGCGACGTCCTGACGGGTCGTCTGCTCGAGCGCGCCGAGCGTTGGGCTGAGGCATGCATCGCGGACCGGCACGCCGAGATCGCCGAGCTCTAGAAGACATTCCGGGGGAGCCCGCGAAGACGCCCGACCTGCGCTACCTGATGCGGCTCATCCCGCTAGGGACGCCGGTCTTCGTTCATCCGTAGCCAGCCAGTCGGGCTGGAACGCCGAGCGGTAGACCGCGGCGGCCAAGCGCCGGCTGGGCACTTCGAGCTTGTTGAGGATGTTCTGCACGTGCCGCTTGACGGTGAACTCCGAGATGTGCAGTTCCTCGCCAATCTCGCGGTTGCGGGCGCCACGGGAGACCAGCGCGAGTACTTCTCGCTCTCGGCCCGAGAGGACAGCGGCCTGGTCGCGGACGCGGTCGCGCTCCTCGACGCCGTGCAGCGCGTCGATCAGCAGCGTCACGAGCTCGCGCGAGAGCGCAGCCTCCCCGCGCACGACCCCGCACAGCGCGCGCACGAGGCCCTGGGGCGAAATCTCCTTGTCGAGGTAGCCGCGCGCACCGGCGCGGATCGCCTCCAGGACGGTGGCACGGTTTGGTTCAAGGCTCCAGACGATCGAGCTCGTCTCGAACCGCTGAAGTCCCGCGATGGCCGCGATTCCCCCCTGCGGCGGCAGGTCGAGGTCGACGAGCACGATGTCGGGTGACCGTCGTTCGACGGAGGCGACCAGCTCGTCCGAATCCCTGGCGGCGAACACGGTGAAATCGCGCTCGCGTGCAAGGAGTGCTCGCACGCCGGACCGCAGGATCTCGACGTCGTCGGCGACGACAATGCGCATGGTCCATCCTTCGACGCCACGAACCACCGGCGGCCCCCCCCGATGGGGGGATTCGCACCGGGCGCGCCGCTATCGTGCCTCGACGCGCCCCCGTAGCTCAGTGGATAGAGCAGCGGTTTCCTAAACCGCGTGCGCTGGTTCGATTCCGGCCGGGGGCACTACGGCTATACGAGTGGGATTCCGACCGAACATCCCGCAAACCCCTCGATTTGAAGCTCACGCCGACTCGCGCCTCTCGAAACCGGTGCGGACCGTCTCAGACCCTCTCGCCAGGGTCTATGCCGGGTCGCCAGGGTCTGAGCAGGGTCTAGTCGCGCGACGTCGTTGTCACTAGTTCGACTCGTCGCTAGGGTCAGATTCGGCATGAGGTGGCTCGATGCGGCAGAGCAAGTGCTTCGACAGGCGGAGACCCCGCTGAACTACAACGAGCTGACCCGGACGATCCTCAATCGCAACCTCGTCGATACCGAATCGAAGACACCTGCGATCACTCTTCACGCCTCAATCGGAATAGACATCAGACGGCGAGCACAACGCAGCCTGCCGCCCCGTTTCACGATCACCGCGGGTGACGTGGGTCTGGCCGAGTGGGACGTCGGGCCGTTCGAGGAGGCGCTGAAGACAATCAGTAACACCAGAGAGAAGGCTCGCCGCGACCTCCTTACAGGGTTAAGGAAGCTCACCGGCGACGAGTTCGAAGCATTCCTAGAGCTGCTGTTCACCGAGATGGGATACGACGTCACGGTGACCGGCGGCGGCGGCGATGACGGGATCGACTTGGTTGCCGAACTAAGCACAGGCATCGGGGCTCAGAGGATCGGCATCCAAGCGAAGTGCTTCGGCGCGAATAGGTCTGTTGGCCCTAACGCGGTCCGCCTCCTTCGCGATGCTCTTTCGACACGGCAGTGCAATGCCGGTGCAGTCATCGCGACATGTCGGATGGATCAGAAGGCTCTTGACGTTGCGGCGGAGCCCGGAAAGACGCTCGTGGAGCTCGTGGACCACGATCGGCTCGTGGACCTAGCCCTCGAATACAAAGTCGGAATCCGATCAGAGTCGCTTGAGGTCTATAGCGAGAATCTCGGCAGCGCATTCGCGATCGAGGGTGAGGGCAGCTAGCGGTCGATCCACCGGAGCGCGTACAGGGTCGAGCACGGCGCGGGCGAAGGCGCAATCCGGTAGCGCCGCCACCCGTTGCGAGAGGTCGCCATCCGAGAACTGACAGAGCGTCAAGAGCCGCTCAAGCGCGGCCCACTCGTCCCGGCGGCACTCGGACTCCACTGTGAGACAGGCGTTCAGCAGCGCCATGTCCTCGTCGGTGACGAGGTTCATGAGGCGGACGTCACGCCGACTGACGCTGGGGAGAGCAACGGCGAGCGTTTCATCCGGCGAAAGGTGAGGCACGCCGCCGGTCAGTTTGTAGAGGACGCGGAATACCTCGCCGCGGAACTCGGGTGCGCCTACCACATCCACGGTCGCACTCCGAAGTCGGGCTCGCCCGGGGTCCGGCGGGCGCGGTGGGCGATCTCTACGAGGTCTTGCTTGGGGCACTCGGGCCGTGCGCCGTCGAGCCCGCGGGGCGCGCTAAGGGATCTTGGTGAGTCTGGCGCCGTCGCGACCGAGTGGGATCACGGTAGAGACGGGCTGCTCGGGCAAATCGGTCAGCTCATACGTGTTGTTGATCACTGGCACCGACGCGACAATCTTGCCGTCGCTCGTCGCTAGGCCCACCCGTGCCACAGCATCGCTCGCGAAGCCGCGAACGTTTATGAAGTGCGGCGATTGCATCGAGGACGCCTCGACAACCGACATGTCGAGCAGTGGCACCTGCGTCGACGGGAAGCCTTCGCCGCACATCAAAGGCCCGAACTTGCTGGCCGAACCAGGAGTGCTGACCGAATAGCAGTAGCGGCCGGCGTCTGCCTTGAACCGATAGAACGCATGCTCGCCCTTCGCAAGCTCTACAACGTCGGGAGAGATCTGGCGGCCACGCAGCAGGCTATTGAACCGCGCAATCTTGGCCGCATCCGCCGGTCCCAGGGTGACTGGCCGTCCGGTGCCGCCAACCGGAGGAGGTAGGGTCGATGCGCTTGGCGCGCCCGTCACGCCGAACCCGGCCAATTGAGCCGACCTATCTCGAGGTGAGAGGCCGACTACGACGCCGCCGATGATTGCTACAACAAGCACGAGCGGGAGTGTCCACTGGGAACGCAAGTCCTACGCCCCTGCATCCATCCACATGTGGAAGCCGATCGCGTACTGGACTCCCTCCCAGTAGGTCGCCACCCGCCTCAGGTAGTTGCCGCCGAGACCGTAGTCAGACGGACCGTCGATGATCTCTCCTGCAGGGTTGTTGTAAAACCATGTCCCGCGAATATGCAAGCTGTTTTCGTAGCCGCACAGACCCTTCATGTACCAGGAGTCGTACTGCCAGGTGCAGCTCCCAGCTGACCAATAGTTCCAGCCGGAACAAGAGGATTTGGTGGGGTACCAGATGCAGTTGCCTACGAGATCAGGGGATCCGGGGGCCAGGTAGCCCCATCCCCAGCTCCAGTAACCCGCACTCGCCGGTGTGGCCAAGATCAGGGCGCTCCCGACCATCGCGAAGAGCAGACTGACTCTGAACAATATTCTCCTGCGCGCGTTCACGGCGGACAGTTTACCAAAGAATCTCCCACGCGTCGACAGATGTATACGTAGTGCCCCACACGGTCCCAGCGTCGAACGCAACGCAGCGGGCAAGCGGACAGGCGTCCGTCTCCGCGAAATCCACACCATCGCCGTGGATCGGGGCAAGCGGAGACCGAAGTCCTCCAGGCCCGCTCGGGAGTAGCGGAGCCCGAGTGCCCCCACACCGTGGCTCACGCCGCGTCGTCGACCTGGTCACCGCTCCCCTGGTCGATTTCGTCGGTGACCGTCAATAAGTAGCGCTCCACGTTCCTAAGTACTGCCTCCGCTCGACGCGCGAGGACGTCGTAGGGAACCACCTCTACGCGGTGGAGGGACTTGTTGAGTTCAGTAAGGACGCGCCGCGAGTGCTCGGGCAGGCGGTCAGCCCGGCCGATCACGATGATGATCCGAGGATCACGCGAGTGGC
>JALZOQ010000392.1 GCA_030913835.1 Actinomycetota bacterium
GTTCTGCGCGATGTAGCCGACGCGCGGATCGCTGTCGTCGGTGGCGGCCATGCCACGACGGATATCGCAGCGCGAATGGCAGAGCGCGGCGCTCACGTGACTGTCATCGTCCGGCGTCACCGACTGACGCCGCACTTCCTCCCCTATGCATCTCAGTTCCTGTCCGCGCGGTTCCAGCGCGCGTTCGCCGCCCTGTCGCCCACGGTGAAGTACACGATCCTCCGTTACGTTCACCAGCACGGTGCGGTCGTGACGCCCCGAAGCTACCGCGACATGCTGCGCGTCGCGCGCCGCGAGCGTCAGGAGCCCGGCACGATCGAGCTAGCGCTGGGCAGCGAGGTCGTCGTCGCTCACGAGCGCACAGACGCGACGCGGCTGTTCCTGACCAACGGGTGGACACGGGACGTGGACTACATCGTCTGCGCCACAGGCTTTTCTGCTCGGCTTCCATCGCACACGTCCGTCGAATGGTCCGGGGAAACGGGATACGAGCAGGTGATCGGGGGGTTTCCGCTGCTGCACGCCGACTACGAGCGCCAGGACCTTCCATGCGCCTTCGTCCTCGGCTACCTAGCGCAACTCGGGCCCCGCGGTCCGATCGACTCAATCCTCTACGACACGCAATCGACGGTCGCCAGGATCGCGGCCGCAATCGAGAATCGGCTTCGCGCTCCACGCCGTAGAGTGCTCGCCCCGGACGTTGGCGCCGCATGAAGGTGTGGGCGTTCGACTCCGGCGACGACGTCGGTGTGCCCGACGGGGCGTGTAACGACCTCCTCCTGCTCATCGGGGACAGCGGCCGGCGGCGAGTCGTCTCGATCGGCCACGCGGCGCCGGACACTCCGCCGCCACCCGCCAACATGGTGGTCGCCGACATGGCCATCGCGACGAGAAGCGCTTGGCGTCACGATGCCAAGCTGCCCCTTTACGCGCGCTGGGTGGCAGGGGTCTACGTCCCAGCACGCGTAGCCGAGGCCTGCGAGATCTCCCACGCGATGCTTCCTGAGATCTCCAGGCAGCCCGGCTTCGTCGCCGTTTACATGGCGGTCGACCCGCCAACGGGCCAGACGTTCTCGATCTCCATCTGGGACTCGCGCGGTGCGGCAGACGCCAACGTTCAGTCCGGCTGGTTCCGCGCCCAGGTCGCTCGTTTCGCGGGAATCTACGACCACCCTCCGACCCGCGAGGACTTCACCCTCGTGCACATCAGCCGCGACGAGAATCTCGAGCTTCGACCGCCGGGGCCGTAGACCATGCCCGATACCCACGAGATCCTTCTCGGTGAGGTACGAGAATTCGTCGGAGCTGAGCTTGGCGAGGATGTTCAGCCCGACGACTCCGTCGTCGTCTCGGGGTCATTGACGTCGGGGTTCGGAAACGAGACTTCCGATGTCGACGTGTACCTCTTGCGAGGATCCGCAGCCCCGCGGTTCGACGCGCACCAACTCTTCGGGCTCGGCAGGCGTATCGACCTGCACGACCTCACCCGCAGCGACTTTGACGATCTCGTTCATCGGGCGGCTGACTATGGTGACGGCAGGGCCGCAAGCATTGCGCCGGCCGACGTGACGACGCTGTACCGACTCGTCGAGGGAGTCTGGATCATCGGCCGACCGCTCGACGCGGAGGCTCGTACCTCGGCCAAGGCAGCACTCCGTGCCGCCGTCGAACGACTCGCCCGAGGCCAACTCGGGCAGTCGTGGCAGCAATTCGCGGTCGCGGCCGCCCTCCACGACCCGGACGCCATCGAACCGGCGGCAACAGCGCTTCTCGAGGACATCCTCTTCGCGCTCTTGGCGGAACAGGACGCGCTCTACCCGAATGTGAAATGGAACTGGGAGAAGCTCGCGCGACTCGAGCAACCCGAGCTGATACGCAATTGCGTGACGCAGGTCGAGGCGATCCTCCGCAGCGCCTCCGACGTTCCAGCGGAGCAGACGCAACGCGCGGTCAATGCGACCTTGACCTCTGCTTCCCCAAGCGTGCGCCTGCCGACGTTCACCTGGAACCCGACTCGGCCGCCCGAAGTAAGCATCATGCAGCGTTCGGAGGGTTGGGTCATTTGGGACGGCGTCAACGTCTGGGAGGCCTCGGACGCAATCACCTTCGTGCTGGATCGGTGTGATGGGCGTCGCGATGTGCAATCGATCGTCGACGCGGTCGCATGCGCGTTCGACGGGGCGGAGTCGAGACTCGCTGAGGACACGTGGGTGGCCCTCGACCAATTGCTCGCGCATGGACTTGTCGCCTCCGGGAACGCAGAGCAGCAGGAGAAGCTGCGCGCCTTCGACGTCCGGCCGTCCGAGCCCATTTTCGACGTAGCGCTGTCACCGCCCGCCCGCGCAGCCCAGTACATTGGCCACAGAGCGCGACTCTGGCGCGAATGGCTGGAGTACCTCGCTTTCCGAGATGACTTCACCGGAGCACGCGCCGCCGCCCAAGCGGGCGCCGTGCTCGCCGCGGCGCGTGGGATGATTCGCCAAGCGGTCAGGCTCGCCCTACTCACAGACGCGGTCGAAGAGGAGCGTGCCGAGGATGAGCTGCGGTTGTTCCGTGTGGTCGTTGGGGGCGAGCATGAGCAGTACCGCCGTGTCCTGGATGTGTTTCGACGGAGTCCGCTCGCCGTCGACGACCTCGAGGCGTTTGCGGAGGCCGTCGAGCAGCTCGCCGGAGACCTCGTGGGTCGCCCGGAGATCGTGCTCGGCGGCGGCCTTCGCGATGAGCTCGAACATGCCGAGCTCTTCGCGATTCTCGACGAACTCGCGCGGCTCGCGGAAGAGTTCGGAG
>JALZOQ010000395.1 GCA_030913835.1 Actinomycetota bacterium
GGCGTATCCGCGCGCGAGCGACAGGCGCGACTACATGGGTACGAATGACCTGTTTCGCCGGGCTGGCTTCAAGCGGGTACGCGACGCCGGCAAGCGGACGCTCATGAGGCACGAGCCGTGACGCGCCGGATCCTTTGGGACGTTGACACCCAGGTCGACTTCATGCTTCCGGAGGGGAAGCTCTACGTTCCTGGAGCCGAGAAGACCGCGCCGGCGATGAAGCGGCTCGTCCAGGCAGCGCGGGCGGCCGGGATCCCCCACGTCGCCTCCGCGGACGACCACGAGCTGACCGACCCGGAGATCTCGAACGAGCCGGACTTCGCGAACACGTTCCCGCCGCACTGCCTCCGCGGAACCCGCGGCGCCATGAAGGTGCCCGAGACCGAGCAGGAGGACCCGCTGCCGCTTGGGCTCATCCCGTTCCCGCCGGGACTGATCCTGGGGCTCATCGACGGCCGCCGCGAGATCCTGCTGCTGAAGAAGAACTTCGACGTGTTCACGAACCCGAACACGCACCCGCTGCTCGAGGCGCTCGATCCCGAGGAGATCGTGGTTTTCGGCGTGGCCACGGACATCTGCGACAACGCGGCGATCATCGGCTTCCGCCAGCGCGGACGCCGTGTGGTCTTCGTCGAGGATGCGGCGCGCGGGCTGGATGAGGCTCGAACGCTCGCCTGCCTGGCCGCCTGGCGCGACCTGGACGTGGAGTTTGCGACCACGGACGAGCTCGTTTCGAGCTTGTCCTAAGGCTTTTCCACGCGGCTGCCGATGCAGAGCGTGATGCTGGCCGCCAGCTTTTCGGAGATCCCTGCGCTGGCTGAGCAATGGCTGCCGGTCATCTTCCTGCTGCTCATGGTCTTCGTCTGCTACCTGCTGTGGCGGACCCTTGCGATGATGCCGCGGATCAAGCCCGCGGTCGTCACGCCGAACTCCAGCTCGTCGGTCACCTTTGCGGACGTCGCCGGCGTGACCGAGGCCAAGGAGGAGCTCCAGGAGGTCGTCGACTTCCTCCGCGAGCCCGAGCGGTTCGCTCAGCTCGGCGCGCGGGTGCCGAAGGGGATCCTGCTCTACGGTCCGCCCGGCACCGGCAAGACCCTGCTTGCGAAGGCGGTCGCGCACGAATCGGGAGCGAGCTTCTATTCGCAGAGCGCCTCGGCGTTCGTGGAGATGTTCGCGGGCCTCGGCGCGTCGCGCATCCGCAAGCTCTTCGAGGAGGCACGCAAGAGCGCGCCCTCGATCGTCTTCATCGACGAGCTCGACGCCGTCGGCATGGCCCGGACCGGGCACGGCTTCAACCGTGAGCAGGACCAGACGCTGAACCAGCTCCTCGTCGAGCTGGACGGCTTCGACGATCGCGACCAGGTGATCATCATGGGCGCCTCGAACCGGCTCCAGGATCTCGACCCCGCGCTGCTGCGGCCCGGCCGCTTCGACCGGCAGGTCGTCGTGTCCACGCCGGACCTGAAAGGGCGCGAGGAGATCCTCCTCGTGCACACGCGCGGCAAGCCACTCGCCGGGGCGATCGACCTTTCGATGATCGCTCGCCAGACCGCCGGCCTGACCGGTGCCGACCTCGCCAACATCGCCAACGAGGCCGCTATTTTCGCCGGCCGCGAGAAGTGCACCGAGATTCGGCAGGACCACTTCGACTCCGCGATGGAGCGCGTCGTCGCCGGCTTGCAGACCCGCCGAGTCGTGACCGAGAAGGAGCAGCGCATCCTCGCCTACCACGAGGGCGGACACGCGCTCATGTCCCACCTGATGGGCGAGGGCTTCCCAGTGCAGAAGGCGACGATCGTCTCGCGCGGCCAGGCTCTCGGCTACACGCTGCACCTCCCGGAGGAGGAGCGTTACCTGCACACGCGCGACGAGCTGATCGACTGGATGAAGATCGCGCTCGCCGGGCGAGCAGCCGAGCAGGTCGTCTTCGGGCGCGTCACGAACGGCGCCGCCAACGACCTCGAGAAGGTGACCGAGATCGCGCGAGCGATGGTGTTCGAGTACGGAATGTCCGAGGAAGTCATGTCGCGGACGATGCGCGCCGACAACTACGCGCTGTCCGAGGAAACAAAACGGCTCCGCGACAGCGAGCAGGCGAGATTGACAGACGGGGCATACAAGGAGGCGCTGCGGCTGCTCGCGAAGCACCGCGCGGCTCTGGACAGCGTCGCTACGGCGCTGCTCGACAAGGAAACGCTCGCGCGCGAGGAGCTGATCGACATCTTCAAGAACGTCGAGCGTGAAGAGGGCGCGAGCGATCTGGTCGGCGCGATTCGAGTGCTGCCGATGCAGGCGATGGGCACGCCGATTCCGCCGCGCCGCTACACCGTCTAGTAGGAAACGGCCGGGGCGATGCCCGGCCGCTTCGTCGACGTTCGCCTCATCGGCGGTTGTCGTAGAGGTGGTTGGTGTTGTAGAGCATCGCACCTCCTTTCGTAGGAACACGATCGCCCGTGGGGCCTGTTTGCGCCATGCCGCCGGCAGGTGTCTTCCGGTGCGGTAGACCGCACCCGGCGGATAGCATCGGCGGGGATGGAAGCGCGGGGGATCCACCACCTGGGAGTGGCTGTCGAAGACCTCGACGCCGCGGTGGACACGTATCGGCGCTTCTTCGGAGCCGAGCTCGAGCGCCGGGAAACGGTCCCGGAGCAGGGCGTCGAGGCGGCCGCTGTCCTCATCGGCGCAAGCCGAGTGGAGCTACTCGCGTCTCTCGGTGACGAGACGCCCGTGGGCAAGTTCCTCGCGAAGCGCGGCCCGGGGATGCACCACGTCGCCTACGAGGTCGCGGACGTGCGCGAGGCGCTCGCCCAGCTCGAGGACGCGGGAGCGGAGCTGATCGACCCGGAGCCGCGGCAGGGGTTGTTCGGCCTGGAGGTTGCGTTCGTGCATCCCGACTCGCTGCACGGCGTCCTCGCGGAGGTCGTCTCGGTTGGCTAGCTCAGAGCGAATCCGCATCGAGCTCGCTTTCGACGGCGGCCAGATCATCGGCGCGCTCGTCGAGCCCGCCTCGGCCGACGCGCTCGAGCGGGCTCTCGACTCCGGCAGCGACGACGCGGTCCGGGTCGAGGCGCAGGACGGCACGTTCCGGGTCGTCCCCAAGCGGGTCGTCTACTACAAGCGCTACCTCCCGGGAGGACGAGTCGGCTTCGGTGACGCTTAGCGCAGCGCTCGCGCGGGCATTTCCAGGGCGTGACTGAGGAAACGGCGAAGGCGGAGCGTCCGCAAGACTCGACCGCGCAGGTGCGCAAGCTGGTCGAGCGCGCGCAGACGGGGGAGCGCGACGCGCTCGAGGAGCTGTACCTGATCCACTTCGACCGGATCTACAGCTACCTCCACATGACGGTCGGAAACCGCCATGACGCCGAGGATCTGACGACTCAGACGTTCCTGAAGATGCTCGAGTCGATCGGAAAGTTCCGCTGGCAGTCCGCGCCGTTCTCGGCCTGGCTCTTTCGGATCGCGCACAACCTGTCCATGGATCACTTCCGAGCGAACCGCCGCTGGCAGCCCGAGGAGGACGTGCCGGAGCCGGAGGGGTCGGAGGAGCGCTCGGCCGAGGAGGAGGCGCTGCAGTCGATCGGACGGCAGAGCATGCTGAAGCTGATCGACGCGCTTTCGCCGGAGCAGCAGGAGGTGCTGACGCTCAAGTTCGTCTTCAACTTTCCGAACGGCGACGTCGCGACGATCCTCGACAAGACCGAGGGCGCGATCAAGTCGCTGCAGCACCGCGCGCTCGTCTCGCTGCAGAAGCAGATCTCGCCCGAACCCTCCTAGGTGGCGCTCGAAGTCGGCATCGTCGGGCTTCCCAACGCCGGGAAGACCACGCTCTTCAACGCGCTGACCCGCGCCGGGGCGGAGATCACCGCCTACGCGTCCCAGACGGACAAGTCGAACGTCGGCATGGCCGCGATCCCCGACGAGCGGCTCGGGCAGCTCGCCGCGGTCGTCGATGCGAAGAAGGTGACGCCGGCCGCGATCCGCGTCGTCGACGTGCCGGGCACAGGGCCGGCGCTGCTCGGGAACCTGCGCCAGGTCGACGCGCTGCTCGTCGTCCTCGCCGGCTTCTCGTCCGACGCGAGCCCCGAGCGCGACCTCGAGAACATCGAGTTGGAGCTGCAAATCGCCGATCGCGACCTCGTCGAGCGCCGCCTCGAGCGCGTCGCCAAGCAGGCGAAGTCGGGCGATCCGAAGGTTCGCGCTGAGGCGGCGCAGCTCGAGGTCCTACTCCGGCGGCTCGATGCGGGGGCAGCGCTGCGGGACGAGCGCGAGCTCCCTCCGGCGTTGGAGCCGCTGACGACCAAGCCGCTGATCTCGATCGTGAACGGCCCAGGCGGGATCGATCTGAAGCTCGAGGCCGAGCTGGCCCACCTCGACGACCAGGAAGCCGCCGCCTTTCGGGACGGCGGCGAGTCGGCGCTCGGCGAGATCGTCCGCCGGCTTTCCGACGCGCTCGACCTGATCAGTTTCTTCACAGCCAGCGACAAGGAGACGCGTGCGTGGACCCTGCGCCGCGGCCGCACCGCGCTCGAGGCCGCAGAGACGATCCATTCCGACCTCGCGCGCGGGTTCATTCGCTGCGAGGTGATCCGTTGGAACGATCTCGTCGAGGCCGGTTCGCACACCGAGACCGCCCGGCGTGGCCTCCAGCGACTGGAGGGCAAGACCTACGAGGTGCAGGACGGAGACGTCCTCAACGTCCGGTTCAACGTCTGATCGCGGGGCTCGCTTAACGCCCAATCAACGTCTCAGCCCCTAAACTCGGCGCATGGAGCCGCGAGTCGCGCCGGCCGAGGGACGGGTGCTCGCCCGACCGTTCGACGTGGCCGAGCGCTTCCTCGCCAACATCGAGACGGTCATCCACGGCAAGCGCGAGGAGATCAAGCTCGTCCTGACCGCGCTCGCCTGCCGCGGGCACGTGCTCTTCGAGGACGTGCCGGGGACGGCCAAGACCGTCCTCGCCCGCGCGACCGCTCAGAGCATCGAACGCGCGGTGCCGGCGCGGATCCAGTGCACCCCCGACCTGCAGCCGACCGATGTGACCGGCCTGTCGGTCTTCGACCAGCGCACACGGGACTTCGAGTTCCGGCCTGGGCCGATCTTCGCCAACGTCGTCCTCGTCGATGAGATCAACCGCGCCATGCCGAAGACCCAGTCGGCGCTGCTCGAGGCCATGGCCGAGCGGCAGGTGACGGTGGACGGCGTCACCCGGCCGCTGCCGCAGCCGTTCCTCCTGCTCGCGACCGAGAACCCGATCGAGCACGAGGGCACGTTCCCGCTGCCGGAGGCCCAGCTCGACCGCTTCCTACTGCGCCTGCGGATGGGCTATCCCTCCTTCGACGACGAGCGGCAGATCACGCTCAACGTCCAGCATCAGCACCCAATCGAGACGCTGACCGAGGTGGCGACGCCGGAGGAGCTGGTCGAGCTGCAGGCCGAGGTCGCGAACGTCTACGT
>JALZOQ010000397.1 GCA_030913835.1 Actinomycetota bacterium
TTGCGAGCACCGCGCCGGAAAACGCCGCCAGGTCGTGGATCCCGAGGAACGAGGGCTCCCGCTGCCCGGGCCGGCGCCCCTCGAACTCGTTCACGAGCCCGAGGAACTGCAGGACGGCGCCGGTCGACGCCGCCACGCTCCAGGCGGTGAGAGTCGCGAAGAGCGGCAGCGCGTCCTCGCGGCGGCGTAGCAGCAAAGGGACGGCGAGCGAGAGCAGCGCGTATTCGCACAGCTTGAGGGCCGTGACGAGGTGGACAGCGAAGCGGTAGTGATCCTCGAAGGCCAGCGGGTAGACGGTCGCCGCAAGAACCCACGCCAGGAACGCGGCGCCGGCGAGCTGCACAGGCAGGCCTGGGCGAAGCGGCCAGAAGCCGTGTCGCAAGCCCGCGGCGAGCGCGGCGGCGGCCGCCACGAGCACGGCAGCGTCGGACAGGTACAGGGTCGCGGTCGTCGAGCCCAGGCCGACCGAGAGCGAGGGCTGGTACGTCGAGTGGAGAAAGATCAGCGGGACGGCGAGCGCGAGGACGAGCGGCCCGGCACTCGGCCGCCATGCGTGCGTTCGAGCCGCCAAGTCGCGCCACTATACTGGCCTCCCTGATGCGCTCGCGCCTGCTCTGGCGCCGCTCGGCGACCGCGCTCGGGATCTACGCCTCGACCGTTTTCGGGATCGTCGGAACGGTCGTCGCGATCCGGCTGCTGGGGCGGGACGACTTCGGTCGGCTGACCGAGGTCGTCGCCACCGCGGCCTTCTTCCAGCTGCTCCTGGAGTTGACGAGCGACGAAGCGTTGGTCAAGTACGGCTTCCGTTACTCCGAGCGCGGCGACTGGGGCCGCTTCAGGCGGCTCTTGCGCCTGACCTTCATGTTCGAGGCCGGCGCCGCACTGGTCGCCGGCGGGTTCGTCGCGGCCCTCGCGCCCTTTGCCGACTCGATCTTCCAAGGCGCCCACGGGCTGACGAAGCCCATGCTGATCGCCGCTGCGCTGCCGGTGCTGCAGGCCTTCGAGTCGCTGGGCGCGGCAGCCCTGCTCCTGCGCAGCCGCTATGACGTCCGAGCGGCGTTCCTCACGTTCGGGATGGCGATTCGCCTGGGTGCGATCGCCATCGGTGCGCCGCACGGGGTCACCGCGACCGTCGTCGCACTCGTCGTCGCCCAGGCGATCACGTCTTCGGTGCTCGGCGCCGTCGCCTTCTTGGCCCTCCGGCGCTTCCCGCGCGCCCTGGCCGAGCCGCTCGGGGAGGACCGCGCAGGGATCCTGCGCTTCGTGCTCCAGTCGAGCGTCGGCACCGGGATCCTCTCCTTCCGGGGGGCGATCGCTCCGATTCTCCTCGGCCTCGTCCGCACCCCCGGACACGTCGCGTTCTTCCGCGCAGCGCAGGCGCCGCAGCAGGGCTTCGGCGCGCTCAGCTCGCCGGTGCGCTTGATCCTGCTCACCGAGCAGACGCGCGACTGGGAGCGCGGGCGACCGGACGTCGTGATGGCGGGCGTGCGTCGGTACCTTCTCGTCGCTATCCCGGTGATGGCGGTCGCGCTCGCTCCCCTGATGCTCCTGATGCCGTGGCTTGTGCGCGTCTTCCTCAAGCCGGAGTTCCTGCCCGCCGTCCCAGCAGCGAGGATCATGCTCGTGGCGGCCGCGATTCAGCTCGTGTTCGGGTGGACGAAGTCGTTCCCGGTCTCGATCGGCCGGCCGGGACTCCGGATCGTGGCGCATGGGATCGAGACGGCCGTGCTGGTGCCCTTCCTGCTCTGGTGGGGGAGCCGTTGGGGCGCGACGGGAGCGGCGGGTGCCGTGCTCGTTTCGACCGTCGTCTTCGCGATCGTCTGGACCGTGATCCTCGTGCGGATGCGTAACGCGCCTACCGCGCGCGCCGAGGCCGCCCCGGCGCCGCTGTGAAGATCGTCGTCGTCAGCGGGATCTGGCCGCCGGACGTCGGCGGGCCGGCGACGCACGCGCCGGAGGTGACGGAGTTCTTGCTCGAGCGTGGGCACGACGTCGAGGTGGTGACGACCGCCGCCCAGGCACCTGCCCCGAGGCCCTATCCCGTGCACTGGGTCTCGCGCCGCATTCCCATGGGCCTGCGCCACCTCCGCGTCGCGGACGTCGTGCGACGGGTCGGCCGGCGCGCGGACGTCGTCTACTCGACCGGGATGGTCGGCCGCACCGTGCTCGGCAGCGTGCTGGGCCGCGTGCCGCTGGTGCTCAAGCTCACGTCCGACCCGACCTACGAGCGCTCGGTGCGCTACCGCTTCTACACGGACGCTCTCGATTCGTTCCAAGACGTGCGCGACCCGCGCGTCGCGTTGCTCCGCGCGGCGCGCAACCTCGAGTTGAAAGCGGCGGCGCGCATCGTGATCCCGAGCGAGTCGCTGCGTGACATGGCCCTGGAGTGGGGCGTGCCACTCGAGAAGGTGGAGGTGCTGCCGAACCCTGTTGTCACGCCCGAGCTGCCGCCGCGCGAGGAGCTGCGGGCGCGGCACGGGCTCGAAGGGAAGACGCTCGTCTTCGCGGGCCGGCTCTCGATCCAGAAGGCGGTCGGGGTCGCACTCGAGGCGCTGACGCGGCTCGAGGGCGTCTCGCTCGTCCTCGCCGGGGACGGGCCGGACGCGGAGCTGCTGCGACGCCGCGCCTCGGAGCTCTCGCTCGACGGCCGCGCGCGGTTTCTCGGGCCGCAGCCGCGCGAGCTCGTTCTCGAGCTGCTGCGCGCCGCAGACGCGGTCGTGCTCTCGTCGGCCTGGGAGAACTTCCCGCACGTTCTCGTCGAGGCGCTCGGCGTGGGGACGCCCGTGATCTCGACCTCGACCGGCGGCGTGACTGAGATCGTGCGCGACGGCGAGAACGGGCTGCTCGTGCCGCCGGGTGACCCGGAGGCGCTCGCGGCCGCCGTGCGCCGCTACTTCGACGACCCGGCGCTGCAGGAACGGCTGCGCGGCGCGGCGCGCGACTCGGTGAAGCGGTTTTCCCCCGAACTGATCTACGGGCGGCTCGAAGAGATCCTCGAATCGGCCGTGGCCAGGGGGGATCGCCGCTCGCGCAGAGCGGCTCGGTCAGGGAGCGCAGACGGGTAGGCGGCGGAGCCACCTACCCTGAGGGCGGCGCCGCCCAGTCGGCGCCTCGGATGAAGCCCCGCGTCCTGCTCGTCGGCCGGAGGCGGTACCGGCTGCCGCTCGACGACATGCTGCGGCTCAAGTTCGACGCGCTCGGCGCGGAGCTGGACCTGCGCGTGGTCGGTAGCGGTGTCGGGGAAGGTCCGTCGAGCGACCAGATGTTCCGGCTCGTCCAGCCGTTCCGGCCGCGTGCGCTCGACGGCGTCGCGTTCCACGCGTCGCTGCCGCTCCGCATCGCCCGCGAGCTGCGGAGCTTCCGCCCCGACGCCGTGCTCGTCCAGG
>JALZOQ010000404.1 GCA_030913835.1 Actinomycetota bacterium
GAACGAGTGTGCTCCCGCGCGCGCTCGGGCTGCCGCGCGACCCGATCGAGGCTGCGAGGACGATCGCGGGCGCCTTCGCGGCGGGGCGGTCGCGGCGCATTTCGCTCGGCCGAGCCAACGGCCGGCGCTTCGGCTTCAACTCGGGGCTGGGCCTCGACGCCGAGCTCGTCCGCCGCGTCGACGCGCTCGGCCGCGCGGATGACGGACGGCGGGCGGGGGACCTGAAGTTCGTCCTCGAGGTCGTGCGACTCGTCGCGGCGCGCCGGGCCACGTTCCGGCCCACGCTCGAGATCGTGGGCCGCGGGCGGGCCGCCTTCGCGCTCGTCGCCAACTGCGACCCGTACACATTCGCCGCGGGAATTCCGTTGCACGTCGCCCCGCAGGCGCGGTTCGAGCTCGGCCTCGACCTCGTCGCCCCCGTCGAGGTGCGACCCGCGACCATCCCACGCCTGGCCCGGTACCTGGTGACGGGAAGCGGCCAGGAGAGCGACGCGGAGATCGTGTATGCGCACGACATCGACCGCATCGAGGTGCGCTGCGACGGGCCGACGCCCCTCCAAGCCGACGGGGAGGATCTCGGCGACGTGACCGAGGTCGTGTACGAAGCCGAGCGCGATGCGGTCTCGGTGCTGTTCTAGGCGACCCAGCGCCAGGTGACGAAGAGCAGGGTGAGGTACACGGCCCACGTTGCGCCACCGGCGAGGATCGCCCAGCGGAGGATCCGGCGGCGCGACAGCTCGAGCCCGATCACGCAGAAGAGCGGAAACGCGGCGAGGAAGTAGCGCGAGAAGCTCGTCAGGGCCCAGAAGGGACTCGGGGTGAGCATCGGCGCGGCCATCACGAGCGCGGAGTAGAGCCAGAGGTCGAGCGGGAGCCGGCCCACTGCGAGCACGAGCACGAAAAGGAGGACGAACAGCAGGATCAGGTTGAACGTGTCCGCAGCCTTGAACGCGGGCTCAGGGTTCATCCCGTCGAAGATCGCGTGCGGGTGGAAGGCATAGCGCGCGCCGAAAACGCCGGTCGACCACGCCTTCCCGAGCGTGTCGATCGGGTTCGTGAACGCGCGCCCCCAGGTCTCGCGCTGGGCGACCGCGAAGTAGAGTGGGTCGCCGCGGACCTGCCAGAGATAGAACATGTACGCCGCGAGGCCAGACGTCGAGAAGCCGAGGAGCAGCGTCGAGCGCCAACCCAGCTCGCGCCGCTGCTGGAACCAGTGCCAGGCGAGCGGGACGAGCAGGACCACCCCGACGTTGCGGGTCAGCATCGCGAAGTAGGCGAAGATGCAGGCGACGACGAGGCTCCGGCGCACGTGGAGCGCCCAGATCGCCCCGACGGTCGTCAGCAGAAACAGCGACTCCGTGTAGACCGCGTTGAGGAAGAACGCCGACGGGAACAGCGCGAGAGCCAGTACGGCTGTGCGTGCCGCGCGCCGATCGAACAGCCGCTCGGTTAGCTGATAGAGGAACCAGAGCGTCGGCAGGAGCGCCGCGACGGAGATGGCGATTCCGCAGATCGCCGGCCCGCCGCCGATCTGCGTGCCGAGCCAGATCGCGATCGGGTAGAGCGGGAAGAAGCTCGTCGCGGCCGACGTGAAGTATCCGCGGGTCGCGATCGCGGAGTACCAGCCCCCGTCCCAGTGCGCCCAGTAGTTGAGGACTCCACCGGGCTCGCGCGGGGAGCCGCCCACCGCCACCTGGGTCAGGTGCTCGTGCCCGAGCGCTCCGGCGACGAAGAAGAGCAGGCGCGAGAGCGCCCAGACTGCGACGACGAAGCGGAATCCTGGGTCGGAGGTGAGCTTCCGGAGACGGTCCACTCGCGTATCTTCGCGGTGGCGCCGCTTGCGGTGCCGCTTTCAGGGCGCGCGGGCGCCCGTCGGAAATGACCGGTCCGGCCGCCCTACGTCCTCTCCGATATCGTCGGAACCGATGGCGCAGGTGCATCTCGAGTCGCGCGATTTGCGGCGTGTGATCGGGGACGGCGAGACCGTTCCCGACGGCGAGGTCGACGGACTCGACGAGAGCGACTTTCTCGAGCTCTACCGGTCGCTCGTCCTCCTCCGCACCTACGACGAGCGCTCGGTCGTCTACCACCGCCAGGGCCGGATCGGCACCTACGCGATCTTCTGGAATCACGAGGCGATGCAGGTCGGCGCGGTGCACGCGCTTGCCGACGAGGACTGGATCTTCCCGAGTTACCGCGAGTCCGCAATCGGGCTCCTCCGCGGGATTCCGGCAGCGACGATCCTGCAGTGGTGGCGGGGGCACCCGACCGGGTGGTGGAATCCGGCCGACTACAACGTGGCCTCGATCTGCGTCCCGATCGCGACGCACGTGCCGCACGCCGCGGGGCTCGCCTGGGGGAAGAAGCTGCGCGGCGAGAATAGCTGTGCGATCGCCTTCTTCGGGGACGGCGCGACGTCCGAGGGCGCGTTCCACGAGGGCGCGAACTTCGCCGCGGTGATGCGGGCACCCGCGATCCTCTTCTGCAACAACAACCAGTGGGCGATCTCGACGCCGCTCGAAGCGCAGACGAGGGCCGAGACGCTCGCGGACAAGGCCGTCGGCTACGGGATGCCCGGCGTGCGGGTCGACGGGGCGGACGTCCTCGCCGTCTACGAGGCCACCCGCGAGGCGGTCGAGCGCGCGCGAGCCGGCGACGGACCGACCTTCATCGAGGCCCTGACCTACCGGGCTGCACCGCACGCGACCGCAGACGATCCGTCGGTCTACATCGACGCCGCGCGGGTCGAGGAGGAGAAGCGCAACGAATGCGTCGGGCGCTACGCCGGCTACCTGCGCCGGCTCGGCATCCTGACGGACGAGCTCGACCAGCAGATCCGCGCCGAGGCGGCCGACACGATGCGTGCCGGGATCACCGCGGCCGAGGCCGAGGCGCCGGCCGATCCCGGACTGGTGTTCGAGCACGCGTACGTCCAGCCGCCACCGGAGCTCGCCCGGGATCGGGCAGACCTGCGCCGCGTGCTCGGCGAAGGCGAAGAGTGATGGCCGTCGCGACGCGGGAGCTGACGCTCGTCGAGGCCGTCAACGACTGCCTGCACCACGAGCTCGAGCGCGACGACTCTGTCCTCGTCATGGGCGAGGACGTGGGCCGCGCCGGCGGCGTCTTCCGCGCGACGGCGGGCCTACGAGACCGCTTCGGCCCCGACCGCTGCGTCGACACGCCGCTCGCGGAGGCGGGCATCCTCGGCACGGCCGTCGGCCTGTGCATGGCCGGCTGGAGGCCGGTGGTCGAGATGCAGTACGACGCCTTCTCGTACCCGTGCCTCGACCAGCTGATCACGCACGTTGGGCGCTACCACTGGCGCACGAAGGGCGGGATGGAGTTCCCGATCACGATCCGCATGCCGTACGGCGGCGGGGTGCGCGCTCCTGAGCTGCACGACGACTCGCCCGAGACGTACTACGTGCACACGCCGGGGATCAAGGTCGCGATCCCGTCCACGGCGGCCGACGCGAAGGGACTCCTGGCCGCGGCGATTCGCGATCCCGACCCGGTCGTGATCTTCGAGCCGAAGCTGCACTACCGGACGCTGCGCGGGGTGGTGCCCGAAGGCGATCACGTCGTCCCACTCGGCGAGGCGCGCACGGTGCGCGATGGCGACGACGTGACGCTCGTCGCCTACGGCGCGATGGTGCCGCTCTGCGAGGCCGCGATCGACGCGCTCGACGGCGAGGCGTCGGTGGAGCTGCTGGACATCCGCTCGCTCAAGCCCCTAGACGAGGACGCCCTGCTCGCGGCTGCGGCGAAGACTGGACGCGTTGCGATCGTGCAGGAGGCCCCGCGTGTGTGCGGCTTCGGCGCCGAGCTGGCGGCGATCCTCGCGGAGAAGGCGATGCTCGACCTCCAGGCGCCGGTCCTGCGCGTGACCGGCTACGACGTGCCCTATCCGTACTGGACGATCGAGGACGCGTACATGCCGTCCGTGGCCCGAGTTGTCGATGCGGTTCGGAGGCTCGTTGCGTTCTAGGAGGGCATGGCGACACGAGCGCTGTGCCGTCGGGCCGCGCTGCTCGCCCCGAGGACGGCGTCCTCAGTCGCGCCCGTACCCATTGGGTACGCGCACTCTGGCGAGCGAAGCTCGTCCCATTGCCACGGAACGACCATCGCACCCCGACGACGAGGCCCGTGCCCCCATACCCTCCTAGCGCCATGGAAGCACTGCGGCTGATGCTGGAACGGGGAAGCCTGTCGGGAGCCGGCGACGAGCTCGACGGGCGCGGCTTCTACCTGCGCGACGCTGAGACGGGCGAGCCGATCCGCTGGCTGGACCCGCGGCTGGCCAGGGCCGGAGCGCACGTCGTCCGCGTCGCGGGAACGTCGTACCGGCCCGACGAGCTGCGCGATCCCGGCTTCGAGCCCGGCAAGGCGCTCGCGCTGGTCCGCGAGCCCGAGAACCTGCACGACCCGAACGCGATCGCGGTCTGGAGCGAGGACCGGGCGGCCCAGGCCGGCTATGTGCCGGCGCCGGTGGCGGCCGAGCTCGCCGGCGTCGAGGAGCTGTGTGGCCTCGCGCTCTGGGAATGGCGGAGCGTCGGTGGCGACCGGATCGGCCTGCGCGCCCTCGTCTACGC
>JALZOQ010000412.1 GCA_030913835.1 Actinomycetota bacterium
CGCTGCCGGCTCTCATGCGCGAGGCGCGCCGCCAGCGCAACCCCGAGCTCTTCTGGGCCCTGTTCGCCGCGCACCAGCTCCGCCTCGTCAGCGCCGTCGCAATCCACCACCTCGGCTACCGGGTCTATCGCGGCGAGAGCGATGCGGAGAACTACCACCGCGCCGGACTCGAGCTGGCGCGCCGCATCCGGAGCGGGAACTTCGACCTGCGCCTCGGCTCGAAGCCCGCCGAGGGAGCGATGCGGGTCCAGGCGGGGATCGTCCATCTCCTCGTCGGCCCGTCCAGACTGGCCGCGTTCCTCGTCTACTCGTCGCTCGGCTTCTGGGGACTCTTCTTCTTCTACCGGGCGTTCCTCGTCGGTGTCCCGGACGGGGACGCTCGGCTGTACCTGCTCCTGCTCTGCTTCTTGCCGACCCTCGTGATCGCTCCGTCGCTGATCTCGAAGCAGGCCTGGATGCTGTTCACGCTCGGGCTTGCGTCGCTCGGAGCCGCCCACCTCCTCACGGGAGAGGAGCGGAAAGGGCTCGCACTTGCCGGCGCCGGGATCGCGCTCGCTGCAATCGTCCGGCCGCACATCGCGGCGATGCTCGCGGTCTCGCTCGCACTCGGCTCGGCCCGCGTACTGCGCGGCCGGCCCGCGCTTCGGAACGGCGCGCTCGTGTCGACGGCGGGCCTCGTCGCCCTCGCCGCGAAGTACGTGCAGCGGTGGGGCGTCGAGCCGGGTGGGAGCTTGGCCTCGCTGCTGCGGCAAACGGGCGCGAAGAGCAACTTCGGCGGCTCCGCGTTCACTCCCGCGACGCCGACGAGGCTGCGAGATGTCCCGCTCGCCGTCGCGACGGTGCTCTTCCGGCCGCACCCGCTGGAGGCGCAGAACGCGCGCGTGCGGATCGCGTCGCTCGAAAGCATGTTCCTCCTCGGTCTATCCATCGCGCGAATGCGCTCGCTCACCGCGGCGCCGAGCCCTTACGCGCGGTTCGCGCTCACGTTCAGCGGGCTCTTCACCCTCGCGTACTCCGGCGTCGGGAACTTCGGGCTGCTCGTCCTCCACCGCACGCAGCTGCTCCCCTTCTATTTCGTCCCCCTCGCTCAGTGGCGCCGGCCCGCGACGTGATTCGCGTCGCGCACATCTCCACCGTCGACCTCACTCTGCGCTTCCTCCTGCTGCCGGAGCTGTTGCGTCTGGGCGAGGAAGGCTTCGCCGTGACTGCGATCAGCGCTCCGGGACCCTGGGTCGAGCAGCTCGAGGCCGCCGGGATCCGCCATCTCTCCTGGCGGCACGCCACGCGCGCCTGGGACCCGCGCGCGGACGTGCAGGCTTTCCGCGAGCTGCTCGCAATCCTGCGCCGCGAGCGTTTCGACCTCGTGCACACGCACACGCCGAAGGCCGCGTTCCTCGGACGGATCGCGGCGCGGCGCGCGGGCGTTCCCTGCGTCGTCAACACGGTCCACGGCTTCTACGCCCAGCCCGACGACCGGCCCGCGAAGAAGCTCGCCGTCCTCGGGCTCGAGCGGGTCGCGGCGCGCTCCTCCGACCTCGAGCTGTACCAGAGCGCCGAGGATCTGGACTGGGCGCGCCGGCTGAGAATCGGAGACTCGGCGCGGCGCGTCCACGTGGGAGGCGGCATCGACGTGACGGAGTTCGATCCCGAGCGCGTCGGCCCGGATCAGCGGGCCGCGCTGAAGAGCGAGCTGGGGATCCGCGAGGACGCCGTCGTGGTCGGAACGGTGAGCCGCCTCGTCGCCGAGAAGGGCGTTCGCGAGCTGCTGCAGGTGGCGTCGGCGTTGGGATCGGACGACGTTCGCTTTCTCGTCGTCGGGCCTGCCGAGCCGGGCAAGCCGGACGCGATCGGAGCGAACGAGATCGCCCGGGCGGCGGCGGAAGGCGTGGTTTTCACCGGGGTGCGGGAGGACACGCGCGACCTGTACGCCGCGATGGACGTCTTCGTGCTGGCCTCCTGGCGCGAGGGCCTGCCGAACGTGGCGATCGAGGCGCTCGCCATGGGGAAGCCGCTCGTCCTCACCGACATCCGCGGCTCGCGCGAGGTGGCCCGCGACGGCATCGAGGCGCTGTTCGTGCCGCCGCGCGAC
>JALZOQ010000423.1 GCA_030913835.1 Actinomycetota bacterium
CTCGGTATCTCCGCCTCGGTGGCGCCCGCGAAGTAGAACGTCCCGCCACCGTCCGGTGTCGACTCGGCCCGACCGGCGCCGTGGATGTCGAGCCCGCGCGCCAGGGCCAACAGGCTGTCGGCGGGGCCGCTGAACGTCTCGGAGGGGTCGGCGAGGTCGATCGTCGTGTTGAAGTAGAGACGGTCGATCGTCTGCGGCGTTCCTCGACGCCCGTCGGGGACGTAGATGTCCACCTCGGGTGTCGCGGCCGGGTCGTCGAGGCCCGTGAAGAGGGAGATCCGCTCCATGTGCTGCGCTTCCTCCAGCGCATGCGGCACGTAGTCGGCGCGCACGGCGCAGAAGCGGAGGTCGACGCCGTCCCCGAGCAGGCGCCGGACCTGCTGCTCCACAGGCGGGCTCGTCCCTGGGACGACGGGCAGGTACCCGGCCGAGGGGAGCTCGACGATGCCGCCCTCGATGAGCGACGTCGCCGACGCGGACACGGACGTGTACAGGTCCTTGAACTTCTCGCCCATCCGGACGAGCCCCGCGTCGAATTCCTCGAGGTCGCCGTCCCGCTCGAGCTCGACCTCAACGGAATCTCGCCTGCGCTCGTACTTACGCCGAACGGCGACGAGCTGCTGGACGTAGCGCTCGGCCTCCTGGAGCGCGTGCGAGTGCGGTGCGCACGGATCGTCGAAGCGCGTCCCGCCTCCGGCTTGGACCGCTCGGCTGAGCTGGCACTGGAACTGGAGGATCTGCGCGAGGAAGACGCTCCACGGCCGCATCGTCATGTTCCAGGCCCAGTAGGTGCGCGGCGGGGGCTCGATCCGCTCGCGGCGGACGATCCACTCGTCGAGGACTAGGCCGTTCCCCAGCCGGGCGACGATCGCGATCGGCACCTCGAACCCGCCGTCGCGCCGCGCTCCGCGGCACCAGACGCCCGAGCGGAGCCATGCAGCCGACATCTGCGTGCCGAGCTCCGCCGCTTCGTCCGCGAATGCCGCGGACGCGAGCAGCGACAGGACGTGGCGCTCGGTGAACGCGACCGACTTCGCGACCGGAAATGGCGTCCGCGGCCGGAACGGCGTTGCCCTCAGGACGATTCCCTCGACCAGATAGCGGCGCTGCTCGTCGGTCGCGCAGGCGTCCTCGCACAGCTTGCCGTAGACGTCTTCGTTGCCGCACGCATCCTCGGCATGGGCGATCGAGAGCTTGTAGAACTCGGCTCCCGGCGTCGTTCCCTCGCCGTTGCCGTTCGCCACCGTCTCGCACGGGGCGAAGTCGTCGCTCCGGCCCTTCTTGCCGAGCTGCACGAGCGCCGCGGCCCGCTCGCTCCGCGCGATGACTTCCGCCAGGGACGCGGCGAAGCCCTGGTCGAGGTAGAGGACGCGTCCCGCACCGTCGATCGCGAGGCCCGCGCCGATAGCGAGCCGGTCGCCGCCGGCGAGCGTGACGTCGAAGCCTTCGACGACTCCTGCCCCGCCGCCGCGGTTCGACAGCTCGACGTGCCTACGGTGGTACTCCTGCTCCGTGCGCAGGTCGTCCGCGCGCAGGAACTTGCCGTCGAAGTAGTTCAGCCGTGTGAGCAGCGTGGACTGCGGGACGTGCGGATACCCGACTGTCTCGCGCCGAAGCGTCAGCTCGTCGGAGGTCTGGGTCTCGGTCGTCGGCATGCTGGCTCCTTCAGGACGGGAACATCTGGACGTAGTCGTTGCCGTTGTCGGCCGAGCCCGGCGGGGCGTCGGCAGAGCCCGCGAACGGGACGTTGTCGGCACCGAGGAGCGGCGTTTGGCCGGTCCCGCGGGCGAGAATGCGGACGAGGTCGGGTCCCGGGCCGGTCTTCAGCCCGATCGTGATCTCCAGGCCGTCGTCCGACGGCTTGGGAGTCGTCTTGATCGGTCTCCATCCGGACGCGCCGAAGAAGGAGACGCGGAACGGCTCTGCGTCGACGCTCGCCTTGGCGAAGGGCTTGGTCGCGCGCAGGACGATCGTCTTCGCGTCGCGGTCGAGCTTGACCGACTCGACCCGCGGGCCGCCGGCGTCGGCGCTCGCCGCACCGCCACCGCTCCCCGCGGACGTCCCTCCGGCGCCCAGGATCCCGGAGCACAGAAGCTCCTGGATCGTGGCCGTCGCAACGTGCGAGCGCCGCGGAGCCAGGTCGATCTCGGCCCCCGTGAGCTTGCGGTCGTTCCCGGTGCCCTCGAGCGTGATGTTCCGGACGTTGGCAAGCACGAGCGGCTCGTCGTCTCGGGCCGGGAACGGGACCGCGTGCTCGCCGTCTTCGGTGAGGGCGGGGTCGAGCTCGGCCGCGTCGCGATTCGCGAACTCGCGGAAGTTCGCTAGGAGGTTGTCCGGGTCGCTCCGCGCGGCGATCACCTCGTCGCGATCCGGGAGCTCGGCGGGGACTCCCTCCTCGATTCCGAAGAGGAGCCGCAGGCGCGGGTAGGGCGGCGGCGGAAGCTCCGCGAGCCCGGGAACGAGCCGGATCTCGACCGTCTCGAACGTCCGCGAGTACGCCGTGTCGGTGTCCGCGCCCTCGCACGGGTCGGCGATCGCCGGCACCTGCCGCGTTGCGCAGGCGCAGAAGCTGAGCTCGACGTGTGCGTCGAGCTTCACGCCCCCGGTAGCGGTGGCCTCGGTGTCCGGCGCGGGATCCTGCTCGTCGAGCCAGGCGGCGACGTCGACGCAGCTCAGGGCGTCGAGATGGAGCTCGCGGCCCGTCGCGTCGAGCGCGAGCCCGGCCCCGACGCGAAGCTCGCGGCGGTCGAGCTCCGCAGTCACGGCGAGGCCCCACACCACCCCGGCGCGGTGAAGCCACGCGTTGTGGAGCCGCATCTTGCTGCGGTGGTAGCGCTGCTCGGTCGCGAAGTCGTCGACCCCGAGCAGCATCCCGAAGTGGTAACGGAGCGAGGTGAAGGGCCCGTCTGCGAGGCTCGTCTCGTCCGGGACGCACGTGGTGTCGGGGTTGAAGGTGTCGGTGTAGGCCACGGGTCCTCCTCTCCTCAGTCGTCGCCGCGCAGGGCGCCGAGCAGGCGCGCCGGCGCCATCTGGGTCGCGATCGACGCGCGCTCGCGCCGGCCGTGCGTGAACGCGCTCAGCGCGATCACGGCCCGCTCGTTCGCCCGCTCCGCGGCGAGCGCGTCGACGTACGCCTTCTCGTCGGCATCGAGCTGGTCGGCGAGATCGGTCGGGTCGATCTTCTTGAGCGCGGCTAGGGTCTCCACCGCGCTTTCGTAGGAGTCGACGAGCGCCCAGGTCTCGTTCGGCAGGGCGGCCTCCCACGCGTCGAGATCGCCCTTGGCGCCCGGGGGCGCCGGGGGTGCCGGGGCGTACGCGTCGCGCGCGTTGTCC
>JALZOQ010000430.1 GCA_030913835.1 Actinomycetota bacterium
GGGTTTACAGCCCGTTCCCTTTGGCCACTCGGGCACACCCCCAGGGACGGCGGATTGTAGCCTCTCCTCTCCATGGGTAACCCCTCGACGCCCCCTGCCCGGTCTCGGTGGATGGTGCCCCGCCGAGCTGCTCGAGCGCGAGGAATTCGCAACTGCGCGAAGACCGCGGGCGCAGCGATCGCGTTCGGCGGAACCGTCTTTTTCGGGCTCCTCGCGGTTGCTTATTGGCGGGACTTCGGCAGCCTATACCTGCACACTCCGGGCGTTTGGGCGGGGCTCTTCGCGGTGTCCTGGGGAGCCTTTTGGTACGTCTGGTCGGTGCAGCATTTGCCCTACTGGGTGTGCGACGCAGGTCTTGCAATCGCGCGGACAGACGAGTGGAGGAGCTTCGTACGGGAGTGGACACGGCGATTGCGTCACATCCCGATCGTTCCGATCGCCGCCGCCTCGGTCATCGTGTGTTTGTATTACGGACTGGCAACAGGTCTCGCCCACAAGCTCTGGGTCCTTCCATCCTTCCATGCAGACTGGGCTCGCGGGCCGAACCTCGTCGCGAAGAACGTCGTGCTCGATCTCTGGGCGGTCGCGCTGCTTTCTGTCGCTGTCCCGAACGTGGTCGGTGCCCTCAAGTACGCCGTGTTGATCCACCGGCTGGCCAGATTCGACCTCGTCCGCTCGTTGCCGGTTGCGCGCGAGGGGCTGCGCCCCGTCGCGTTCTTCGGCCTGCTGACCGGGACGATGTGGTCGCTCGCGGGCGTGGTGATCGTCTGGATTCTTCATCCCACCTCGTTCGACCCTGGCGCCGTTGGGATCGTCGCTGCAGTTGGCGCGGTGGGGCTTCAGCTCATTTTCTGGCCGCAGGCGCGCCTGCACGCGGCGCTGCGGGCGCTGCAAGCGTCGCTTGCGCGGCCGCTGATCGGCCAACTGCGAGCGTCGAGCGTAGCCGGTGCGCCGCCGCCTGCGGACGACGGGCTGCGTGCTGTGCTCGCGGAGCGGACTTGGGTCCATGACACGGGGTTCGCGACGACCGCGTTCGTCGTCGGGCAATTCGCGCTACCTCTGGCGTCGCTGGTCTTGAGCGTCACGCGCACGGGAGGCAGTTGACGTGGGATCGGCGAGAGACGTGCTTGTCGTAGGTGGCGGGCCTGCCGGGCTCAGCGCCGCATGGGCGGCCGCGCGCGCCGGTGCTTCGGTACTGGTCGTCGAGCGGCGCGCCGAGGTCGGCGAGCCAGTACACACGAGTGGCGCGACGGCGGCGGCGACAGTTGATCAGTTCGAGATCCCATGCGCTCTGTGGCATCCGATCACGCGCGTCCGCTTCGTCTCGCGTCACGAGGAGGCCGCGTTCGACTACGACGCGCCGCCACTCGTGATCATCGATGTTCGGGGAACGTACCGCTGGCTCGCCGATCGTGCGCAGGAGGCCGGCGCGGGGGTCGCGACCGGTGCGCGCTTCGTCGAACCGATCGTTGAGGACGGACACGTTCGCGGCGGCGTGGTTGTCACGGAGGGGCGCGAGCAAGTGATCCGCGCCAGCGTCGTCGTCGACGCGAGCGGCTATCGCGCGGCGGTGTCTAAGCAAACGGGGCTCCATACCGGCTTCACGCGATTCGGCGTCGGGTACGAATACGAGCTCGTCGCGACGCGGTGCAGGCAGGACGAGGCCGTGATCATCGTCGGCGAGCGGCACGCCCCTGCGGGCTACGGATGGGTCTTTCCGTGGGGAGAGCAGCGTGTGCGCGTCGGCGTCGGAGTCCACCACGCGGACACGCGCGCTGATCCGCGACGTCACCTCGACACGCTCGTCGAAGATGCGGGCGGACTCGGAGTCGATCTCACGCGCGCGCGTGTAACTGAACACCACAAGGGTCTGATCCCGGCAGGGGAGCTACCCGACCGTTTCGTCGCCGACGGCGTCCTGGCGGTGGGCGACGCGGCGTGCCAGGCAACGCTGATCGCCGGAGAAGGGATCAGGATCGCGCTCGTGGCCGGCGAGCTCGCGGGTGACGTCGCCGCTCACGCCGCCAGATCAGGGGATACGCGACGCGCAGCGCTGGCCGGTTACGAGCGCGACTTCCGCGCGATGTTCGAACGCGCACTTCAGCTGGGGCGTGTCCTGAACCGCCGCCTCGCACGGCTCGACGACGCGGGCTGGGACGCGAACGTAGCTCGGCTTCGACGCGTTCCGCCGGACGCGCTTCCGTTGCTGCTGCAGTCGGAGTTCAACCCTCAACTGGTCCGTCTGCTAGCGCGCGCGCCCCGAACCTGGCTGCCGCTCGCGCGGACGCTCGGGCCGGCTCTTGTGCGCCGCTCCTAAAGCCGAGCGCAGCGCCTGCCGATTCAGGGCAGGCATGGAACTGAATGCGCTCTTGCGGCGCGCCGTGGAGCTCGGCGCCAGCGACGTCCACCTCAAAGTAGGGCGTCCCCCGATGCTGCGCCGCGACGGCGCGCTCGGCGCGTTGGACGGCTACGAGCCGCTGACCTCCACCGAGCTCGCGCTCGCGCTCAACCAGGTCACGAACGCCTCGCCGCAGAAGCTCGAAGCCTTCAACGCGGTCGGCGACCTCGACATCGCGTATCAGGACGAGGATCTGCCGCGCTTCCGCGTGAACGCGTTCCGCCAGCGCGGCGAGATCAGCTTCGCCTTCCGCGTCATCCCGAAGACTGTTCCGACCTTTGCCGACCTGAACCTTCCGCCCGGGGTCGCGCGCCTGGCCGAGGAGCACCGTGGGCTCGTGCTCGTCACCGGCGCGACGGGCTCCGGCAAGACGACCACCCTCGCGGCTGTGATCGACCACATGAACCGGACGCGGACGCAGCACATCGTCACGATCGAGGATCCGATCGAGATCCTCCATCCCGACCACGGCTGCATCGTCAACCAGCGCGAGGTCGGCCTCGACACCGAGAGCTTCGGCCAGGCATTGCGCCGCGCACTTCGGCAGGACCCCGACGTGATCCTCATCGGCGAGCTCCGCGATGCCGAGACCGCCCAGACCGCGCTGCAGGCCGCCGAGTCGGGCCACCTCGTGCTCTCGACCATGCACACCGTCGACGCCGCCGAGACGATCGGGCGGATGATCGAGTTCTTCCCGGAGGCGAAGCAGCAGCAGATCCGCTCGATCATGGCCGGCGTCCTGCGCGGCGTGATCAGCCAGCGGCTCCTGCCCAAGGCGGCCGGAGGTCGCGTCGCCGCGGTCGAGGTGATGGTCATGAACACGCGGATCGCCGATCTCATCCGCGACAGCGAGACCGAGTCGATTCCCGAGGCGATCGAGGATGGCGGTTTCTTCGACATGCAGAGCTTCACGAAGGCGCTGATCGACCACGTCCTCATCGGCAACGTCGACCGCGAGGTCGCGGCGAACGCAGCCACGAATCGCCATGACTTCCTCGTCTCGCTCGACCAGGCCGTCAAGCAGCAGGACGTGGACATCGCCAAGGCCGTCCAGCATGCTCAGGAGGCCGCCAGGGAAGACGAGGTCCCCGGCCTTCGGATCGCCGGCACATGATCTTTCCAAGGGCGCGCACGCTCGCGGCGGTCGCACTCGCCGCCGGGCTCGCGGCGCTCGCGGGCGCGGCACAGGGCGGCTCCTTCGGGTCGCCGCTCTCGCTCCCGAGCGCCGAAACGCCGAACGTGTCGGGCTCGATCCGGCTCCCGGTCGGCTTCACCTCGCCGCCCGCCGTCAAGGACGTGCGCACCGCCGAGGAACTCCAGTCGCTCTGGCAGCGCGCCGGGGCCGCCTACGGGATTCCGTGGCAGGTGCTCGCCGCGATCAACAAGATCGAGTCGAACTTCGGTCGCAACATGGGCCCGAGCTCGGCCGGCGCCGTCGGGTGGATGCAGTTCATGCCCGAGACGTGGCTGCGCTGGGGGCTCGACGCGAACGCGGATGGCGTGGCGGATCCCTGGAATGCGGAGGATGCGATCTTCGCGGCGTCGCGCTACCTCGCGGCGTCCGACGGCGCGAACGACATCCGCCGCGCCGTGTTCTCGTACAACCACGCCGACTGGTACGTGAACCAGGTTCTCGACCTCGCGCAGACCTTCGGGGCCGCCGGCGCTGATGCGACGTTCCAGGCCGACAGCTCGTACGCGTCCATCGACGCGGCCCAGCGCTCGCTCGTCGTCACGAACCGCAAGCTCGTGCGCGCGCTCGCCGTCGAGCGCAGGCTCGGCCGGGCGTACGCGCGCGTGCTCGGACGCGTCAGCGCGGCGAAGGTGTTCTCGGAGCGGCTGACCCTGCAGAAGCAGGCGACGCTCGCCGGCGTCGCGCACGACCGGGCAGTAGCCGAGGTCGAGCGCCTCAGCGGCGAGCTCGACACGCGCGAGCAGGAGCTCGAGACCGCGCGCCACGCCGTCGCCACCGGCGGCCCGACCAACGCGGTCTACGGCACGCCGGTCTCCGGCGACGGCTACGTGTTCCCGGTCGGGGGCGGCCCCTCGGTCGTCTCGGTCGGGCACACGCACCACGACTATCCCGCCGCCGACATCGCTGCGCCGATGGGCTCGCCGGTCTACGCCCTGGCGGATGCGATCGTCGAACAGGCGTGGCACACGCCGAGCGGGAACTGCGGCATCGGGCTGACGCTGCAGGCGAGCGACGGACAGCGCTGGACGTATTGCCATCTCGCCTACGAGGAGCCGGCCATCCAGACGGGCACCGCCGTCGCCGCCGGAACGCTCGTCGGCCTCGTCGGCTCGACGGGGCACTCCACAGGCCCGCACCTCCATCTCCAGCTCCAGCCGGCGAGCGCGTATCCGCAGGGTCAGCCGTGGTTCGAGTCCTTCGCCGGCCGCGCATTCCGCTGGCAGGACGCGCCGACGCCCGAACTGGACGGCCCCGCGCCGGCCCGCTTGGGCGACGTGTTCGCCGCGACCGAGCGGCCGCAGGCCGGTTCGGGTGAGGGCGTCATCGCGTTTACTCGCTAGAGAGGGGCAAATCCCCTCCTGGGGGTTGACTTCGGCCGCGTTTTTGCCGAAGGGGAGGGTATGGCGGCCCGCCTACTCTCAGTCCTGCCTCGCTTTGCCCTGGTGACGTTCGTTTTCCTGTTCGCCACAGCGGCTGTGACCTTTGCCGCCGGCAAGCAGATCGCGTCGGCGCCCGCGGCGAAAAAGGCGGCCGCCGCCGTGGCTCCGCCCACCTTGATCGTTCCCGACGTCCGGCACCAGGCGTTCGTCTTCGCGAAGGGCTCGCTTGAGGACAGTGGCTTCGCTTGGCGTGTGCAGGGTTCCGTGCACGGGTTCGCGGCGAACAACGTCGCGGTCCAGAGCCCCGCTCCCGGCGTCCGCGTGATCGACACGGGCGCGCCCCTCGTCACCGTCACGCTGACGAGGAACGCGCGCTACGCGGAGCACGGCGCTCCGGAGGATGCCTCGCTTCTCCGTGGGACGAAGATCATGCTCGCCGACATTCCCGCCGCGCCGAAGCTGCCCGCGCGGCCCGTGGCCAAGAAGGCGAAGCCGGCCGCACCCCTCGCACCTCCGAAGGTCGTCGCGCCCAAGCAGAAGGCGTCCGCGGTCAAGCCCTCCGCACGTCCGGCCGCGTTCGTCGTGCCCGGCGCGCGCACCGAGCCCCTCGACGAGATGCCGCTCACCAAGCGCGCGCGACTGCTCGACCGCTTCGTCGCGGCGCATCCGCGGCCGTCGAACGCGAACGTCAAGCATTGGCTGTACCAGCACCACTGGGTCGTCGCAGGCGCGAGGCTCGGCTGGTGGCACGGAGCGGAGGCGCTCCGGATCCTGATCGCCGCCGACATGCGGGCGCAGGCGCAGTGGGGATTCGGCGGCCGCAGCGCGCAGGTGGCGCGGCGGGCGCTCGCCGAGGTGGAGGCACGCACACGGTGAGGTTCGTCTTCCGACTCAAGAGCGAGAACGGCTACTCGCTGATCGAGCTGCTGACCGTGATGGCCATCACGACCGTGGTCATGACGGGAGTAACGGCGCTGTTCGTCCAGGGCTCGAACGCGCAGGTCGACATGAACGGACGCTTTCAGGCCCAGCAGGCCGCGCGGCTCTCGCTCGACAAGATCCGCAGCGAGGCGCACTGCGCAAGCCTGGTCACGCTGACCGGCCAGACCCAGGCGACGATGACCCTCCCATCGAGCTGCGGCACTCAGATCAGCTGGTGCACGGTCGCCGTGGGCTCCTCGGGCTCTCGGTACGCCCTGTATCGCCAGACCGGCGCGACCTGCGGGACCGGCGGGGTCAAGTGGGCGGACTACCTCACCTCGGGAGCCGCCTTCTCGTACACGGCGCAGTCCACGCAGAACCTCGCGTCGCTGGGCGTCGACCTTCCGATCAATCTTACGCCCTCGAAGGCATTCAAGACGTATGAGCTGAAGGGCCGGATCGTGCTGCGGAACAGCACTCGCTCATGAGAAATGCTCTGCGATCGCTGCGTTCCGACGAGCGCGGGATCACGCTTGTGCTCGTCCTCGGGACGATCATGATCCTTTCGATCCTCGTCGTGTCGGTGATCTCGTACGCGTCGACGAACTCGCGCGCGGCGAGCCTGAGCTCCCACCGGCAGCGTGCCTACACCCTCGCCGAGGCAGGGCTGAACGACGCGATGTCCGTGCTCTACAAGTCGTCGACACCGGCGTTTCCAGGCTTGCTGCCGTCGAGAACGTCCAACTACGACGGCGGATCGGTCACCTGGAGCGGGACGCTCGATCAGGGCTCGCCCCAGACGGCGTGCCCGGGACACGCGGCGTGCTGGATCATCACCTCGACGGGCAGCATGTGGAATCCCACCTCGGGGTCGCTCCGCCAGACGCGCAAGCTGACGCTCAGGGTCCCCCTCGATCCCATCTTCGAACAGCCGCTCGTCAACGACGCGTACGACTACGTCTTCGTGTACGGAACCGGGGCGCCGAGCGGGTGTGACTTCAACGGCGCCAACAGCTCGGTGTTCACCTCGGCGCTGTACGTTCAGGGGAACCTGTGCCTCTCGAACAGCGCAGTCGTCAGCGAGGAGACGCACGTGTGGGGGAACGTGACGGTCAGCAGCCCGCAGTCGGGAATCGGCACGGCATCGGTTCCCAACACGAAAGGCGTTCACGTCGCCAACGGCTGCCGCTACAGCACGAACGGCAGCGGCTCCTACCAGTCCCCGTGCACGTCGACGGACCACGTCTGGGCGAACCCTGTCCCCGATACGACCCCGATCAGCCTCGCGCCGCCCGTGATTGCCTGGACGGACTGGTACAAGAACGCATCGCCGGGTCCCTACGCAGGGTGCGTGACCTCGAGCGGCACGCCCAACAACACGTCGAACTGGGCGACCGCATTCGACGGCGACCAAGGCTCGACCATGGACATCACCAAGATGAACCGAAGCGTCCTCGGGACGTTCAACCTCACGCCGGCGTCACCCTATTCGTGCAAGAACGCATTCGGCGAGATCTCCTGGAACCCGACCGCGAGCCCGCCGCTCTTGACCGTCAAGGGAACGGTGTTCATCGACGGCAACGCGCGCATCGAGGGCGGCAACGTCGCGCTGATCAAGTACACGGGTGTCGGGAGCCTCTACCTCACCGGGTCGTTCGTCGTGAAGGGCACGAAGGTCTGCGCCGCGGTCTCCGGCAGTGACTGCGACTGGGCGAAGCCCGGCCCGGGACACTGGGACGTGGCGACCAGCTTCCTGGACGTCGTCGCCGGCGGCATCGGCGGCGGGGGGCAGTCGGACGCCTCGGACTCGACCATCTCGGTCGCCTTCGTCAGCGCCGGATATCAGGGAGCCGTAACGGCCGCAAATCGGGTCGACGTCACCTCGCAGTCGTCCTTCCAGGGACCGCTCGTGGAGCGAACGCTCACCCTCGGGCAGTCGCTCACGACCTACCCGTTCGGCAAGCTCGCCTACGTCCCGACGGCGACGCCCGGCAACCCGGTCACGGCCGTCACGGTCGGAACTCCGCAGGGCTTCGGGCAGTAAGCCCGTCCTCAACCCGACGCCGCGAACCGCCGATAGAGAGGCGACATGGACGTTGCTCTCGCCGCCTTCTTTCTCGCTCCCGGCCTGGCGGTCGGCAGCTTCCTGAACGTCCTCGCGGCCCGCCTCCCGCTCCGGCGCTCCGTCGTCCACCCGGCCTCAGCGTGCATGTCGTGCGGGACCGAGATCCGCTGGTACGACAACGTGCCGCTGCTCTCCTACGCGCTCCTGCGCGGTCGCTGCCGCAGCTGCGGCACGGGGATCGGCCTGCGCTATCCGGCCGTCGAGCTCGTGACGGCGTTGCTCGTCGCCGGCTGCGTGCTCGCCTTCGGGCTGACCGCCGATGCCGCCGTCGCCGCGCTCTTCTGCGTCGCACTCGTCGCGGTCTCGGCGACCGACCTCGAGCACCGGATCATTCCGAACAAGATCGTCCTTCCGGCAGCCGTGGCGGTGCTCGTCGCACAGACCGCCCTGCACCTCAGCCCCGAGTGGGCGCTCGCCGCGCTCGGCGCGTCCGGCTTCCTCTTCGCCGCCGCCCTCGCGTACCCCGCGGGGATGGGCATGGGCGATGTGAAGCTCGCGCTGCTGATGGGCGCGATGCTGGGGCGCACCGTCGGCGTCGCGCTAATGATCGGGATGGTGGCGGCGCTCATCCCCGGGCTCGTCCTGCTCGCCAGGCACGGCCAGAAGGCGCGCAAGATGGGGATCCCCTTCGGCCCGTTTCTCGCGCTCGGCTCGGTCGTCGCGCTCTTCTGGGGGCACGAGCTCCTGGACGCGTATCTGGCCTTGATGACGTAACCCACAAGCCGGGACGTGACGCTGCGCCGCCGAGTCGGCGCGCCACAAGCGGGGCGCTCTCCGTTAGCGCCCCGGTAAGGGAGCGCAGACGGTCGTACGAGCAAAGCCCGCACGACCTGACGCGGCGCCGCCGAGTCGGCGCCTTATTACTCGAAAGTGCTAATCACGGCGGTTCGTTCTGCCGATAACTCGTTCGAGGGATGCCTTGAGCGAGTTCGACCCGCAGCAGCCGCCTACGCTCCGCACGGTTGGAACACCGGGCGAGACGCGCACGCCCGCGACGCCGATCGAGCCCCACGCGAACGTCAACGCCACCGCGGAGCTCGTCGCCGACCTGCTCGCGGCCACGGGCCTGCTCGCGCCCGACAAGCTCGCGCTCGTTCGCGGCCGCGCCGGCGCGTCCGGCTCGCTGGCCCAGGC
>JALZOQ010000434.1 GCA_030913835.1 Actinomycetota bacterium
GGCTCACGGCTGCCGAGGCCGAGCGCGACGACTACTTCGATCGGCTCCAGCGCCTCGGCGCCGACTTCGACAATTATCGCAAGCGGGCAGCGCGCGACCAAGCGGCGTTCGCCGAGCGCGCAACCGAGCGGCTCGTCACTGAGCTGCTGCCCGTGCTCGACGCGCTCGAGGGTGCGCTAGAGGCCGCCGGCGAGCACGCCGAGGCGAAGCTGGAAGAGGGCGTCCGCCTCGTCCACCGCCAGCTCGCCGACGCGCTCGGCAAGCAGGGCGTCGCCGAGATCGACACCGACGGCAAGTTCGACCCGCACGTGCACGAGGCCGTGCTCTCCCAGCCCTCAGAGGCCGAGGAGGGTTCGATCGTGAACGTGCTCCAGAAGGGCTATCGGCTCGGCGAGAAAGTTGTTCGTCCGGCCCGCGTGGCCGTGGCTGCGCCGGTGCAGCCCGAGGTCTAGATGGCGACCTTGTACGACACCCTGGGCGTCAAGAGGGGAGCGTCGGCCGACGAGATCAAGAAGGCCTATCGCAAGCTGGCGCGCCAGTACCACCCGGACACGAACGCGGGCGACAAGGCCGCGGAGGAGCGGTTCAAGGAAGTGCAGACCGCGTACGACGTCCTCTCCGACGGCGAGAAGCGCAAGCAGTACGACCGCTACGGGTCGGCGAACGGCCGTCCCGGGTCAGGTCCCGCGGGCGGGCCTGGTGGCTTCAACTTCGACTTCGGCGGCAACTTCGACGTCGCGGATCTCGGCGACCTCTTCGGCGGGATCTTCAACCGCGGCAGCGCCTCGAGCGCCCGCGGCCGTAGCGTCCAGCCGGAGCGCGGAGCCGACATCGAGGCGACCGTCAACTTGTCCTTCGAGGACTCCCTCAAGGGGATCGAGACGAAGATCCCGGTGGAGGCCACCGCGGCTTGCCGCGAGTGCAACGGCTCGGGGGCGGAGCCGGGGACCAGCCCGGTCATCTGCCCGGAGTGCAGCGGCCGGGGTGTCAAGACGGAGAGCCAGGGCCTCTTTGCACTCTCACAGCCGTGCCCACGCTGCCGGGGGAACGGCACCGTGATCGAGAAGCCATGCCACCGCTGCCACGGCACCGGCCGCGAGCGGCGCACGAAGCGCTACACCGTGAAGATTCCTGCCGGCGTCAAGGACGGCACCCGCATCCGCCTCAAGGGGAAGGGCGAGCCGGGCTTCGGCGGCGGACCCGCGGGCGACCTCTTCGTCGTCACGCGCGTCGAGCCGTCGAAGCTGTACGAGCGCCGCGGCGCCGACCTCGTCGTCGAGGTGCCGGTCACCTACGCAGAGGCCGCCCTCGGGGCGAACATCGACGTTCCGACGCCGGACGGGCCGGTTTCGTTGAAGGTCCCCGCCGGCTCGGAAACGGGCAAGCTCCTGCGTATCAAGGGCCGCGGCGCGCCGAAGCTCGGCGGCGGCGGCAAGGGCGACGTTCTCGCGCGCGTGCGCGTGAGCGTCCCGAAGAAGCTCTCGAAGGCCGAGAAGAAGGCGCTCGAGGAGCTCCAGAAGGTCTCGCACGAGAACCCGCGGGAGGGACTCGCCACATGATGCTCTGGGGCGTCGTCCTCGCCGCCGTCGGTCTCGCCGGAATCGTTGCGACGGTCTTCCTCATGCGCAGGCACGTCCGCAAGCTCAATGAGCTGAAGCAGCAGCTGCGCTAATGGCGGCCCCCTCCCGTCTGTCTCGCACTCGCCAGGGGGCTGCAAAGCGCCGCCTCGCCCCGTCCTCAGTCGGGCCCGTAGCCTCCGGCTACGCACGCTCTCGTGAGCGCCCCAGGCGCGAGCGCCATTGCGACGCGGGCTTTTCGCCGCTGGCGAGCACGAGCCAGCCGCGAGGTGACCGTTGATGGACGATCGCCCGATCTACATGATCAGCGTCGCCGCGGAGCTCGTCGGCATGCATCCGCAGACGCTGCGCATCTACGAGGCGAGGGGCCTCGTTCGCCCGAAGCGGACGGCCGGGAACACGCGCCTGTATTCGGAGCGCGACGTTGAGCTGCTGCGCGTGATCCAGCGGCTCACGACGGAGCTCGGGCTCAACCTCTCCGGTGTCGAGCTCGTGCTGAAGCTCGAGGACCAGCTCCAGCGCCTGCAGGCCCGCATCGACCGCCTCGAGCGCGAGAAGCGCGAGGCCGTCGAGCAGGTGCACAAGAACTACCGGCGCGATCTCGTGCCCGTGTCCCAGATAACCACGCTGATCCCACTGAGAAGGAATCACTAGGTGGCCCTCCCGGCGAACCTCGTCGGCGCCTGGCGCGCGATCACGCGCCCCGCGGCGTCCTCAGTCGCGCCCGGACTTTAGCCCGAGCAATCTGCCGAGCGTAGCGCGGCCCATCCTGCGCCGAGGGGACCGACCTTAGGGCCGGTCGCGCTCGTGCCACGCCGCCCGCGGGCCGGCGGCACGCTCGCTGCGACGGTGAAGGTCAGGAGCCGCGCCACCGGCGACGCCGCCCCGATCGGCTCAGTGTCTTGCCGCGGCAAGATCGGCAAGGCCGCAGCCCCGCTCGCGAGGAAGCGAACTGTGCGCGGTTCGGCGACGTGCACGTGGCGGCTCCCCCGGTCGGCGCGCGGGAAGCGCTTCACGGGCACGATCCCGCCCGCAGGCGGCGCCGCGACCCGCTCGTTCGCAGTCCCGATTCGCTGAGGACCAACCGGGTTGTACCGCCCGGCCCGATCTGCGTACAGTCGGCACATGCGCGGTCGGCGCGTGATGAAGGTTGCCGCACTCGGCGTAGTGCTCCTTTCGGGAACCGTCGTCGCATCGGCGTTGGCGGAGAGCGAGCAGGGCGCACCGCCGAAGGTCGTGCGGTCGCCCGACGGGCGGCTCAAGGTCACGCTCCCTCGCGGTGCGACCCCCAGGCCCCAGCCGTTCAGGATCCGCACCTATACGTGGAAGAGGCTGACGGCCGCCGAGAGGGCCGCGCGAGAGCGTGCCGTCGCGGGCTCGTTCTACGAGGTCGTCCCTGCGGTGCGGTTGCGCAAGCCGGGCCGGATCACGCTCAGCCTGCCAGGGTTCAACCTCGACAATGGCGTCCCCGCGCTTCTGTTCGGGACGCGCACGCGGAACGGCAGCAGGTGGACGCGCCTCGGCCGCCAGATCGTGCGCAGCATCGACGGGAAGCTCACGCTCGAAGGGACGTCCACACGCCTCGCCCAGGTGGCTGCGTTCGACACGCGCTTGCGGGTGATCTTCGAGCCGACGAGGGTGGAGCGGGTCGTCGGCGAGTCTTTCAGTGCGTCGTTCAGGCTCGAGAGCCCCCGGGCGGATGACTTCCGGATCGAGGGCGTGATCTGGTTCCCACTCCCGTCCAACGACGTACTCGCGATCGTGAGCACGACGACCGACTCCGCGCGGGGCCGCTCGGCGGAGTACGTGTGCAAGAAGGCTGGTCAATCTCCCTTCAGCGCCTCGATCGGAATCAAGGACAGCTCTCCCGAGCAGTTGTTCGCCAACCTCTTTTCCGGCGGAACCCACCAGGACATGAGCGTAGGAGGCACCGCGACCTGCACCGACGCGACGATCAGCGGGCTGACTCTGCATCGCGCGTGCGCCGTCGTCGACCACGTGCCGTCCGGAGCGAACACCGGCTCGGTGACGTTCCGGCTCGGGTTCAACGTCCGCTCGCTGCCGCCGAACCCGGTGCTCAGCCTGCGCGTCGCCGGCCTCGCGAACGGGGCGACGGTGACCACGCCGATCAATCCGCTGAGCGGCCGGGTCGACGTGAAGCTGGGCATGACCCAGAACGGGCAGAAGGTGATCATCACCACGGCCGTGAACGGCGAGAACGTCAGGCCGCAGCTCGTCCAAAGGCTGGGCGGTCCGTTCTTCAACGTCGAGCAGGCCGACGGGGTCGTCGCGGGGTCCTGTCCGTAGGACTAGCGTTCGCGCGCATGCCGCGCCCGCGTTACCCCAAATCGGACGGGAAGCTGCCGCCGCCCCTCCCGCCCGAGACGCGGACGGTAGGCCAGCTCGTCGGCGAGACGATCCGTCTGTACGGGGCGCGCCTCCTCCCGGTGCTTGCGCTCGGCCTGAGCATCGCGGCGCTCGACGAGGTCTCCCTCGGACGCACGCCGAACGAGCAGACCGTCGTCCTCTGGCTGTTCACGCCCCTGGTGACGGCCTCCTACGTCGCCGCGTGCGCGCTCGTCGCGACCGAACGGCCACCGGCACGGGCATTGCTCGTTGGGCTGGCGGTGGGGATCGTCGTCTGGATCCCGGTGCCGATCCTCTTCCGGTTCGTGATCCTGCCGGCGCTGGCTTGGCTTGCGCTGTTCGGCCTCGCCGTGCCCGCGGCCGTGATCGAGCGGCGCGGCTTCGTGGATTCGCTGCGTCGCGGCTTGCAGCTGGCTCGGGCCGACTTCGTCCACGTCTTCGGCTCGCTCGCGGCGCTCGCGATCGTCTACTTCCTCTCGCGCACGGTGCTGCTCTTCCTCCTGCGCACGCAGGGCGACAACGCCGTCCGCACCGCCGGGTTCCTCGCCGACCTCGTCCTGTCGCCGCTGCTCTTCCTGGGGGCTGCCCTCGTGTATTGGGATCAGGCGGCCCGCGTGCGAGACTAGACGCGGCATGGCGCTCTACCACGACGCCAGCGTGCAGCTCCAGGAGCGGTTCGACACGCGCCGACTCGCCGAGCGGATCGAGGAGCGGATCGTGCGCGCGACGATCGACGACGACGACCGCGCGTTCATCGAGTCGTGCGACATGCTCTTCCTGGCCACCGCCGACGCCGACGGCCGGCCGCAGTGCTCGTACAAGGGCGGCGAGCCCGGCTTCGTCCGCGTGCTCGACGAGCGGACGATCGCCTTCCCGAGCTACGACGGGAACGGGATGTACCTCTCCGTCGGAAACGCGCTCGTCAATCCGCACGTCGGGCTGCTGTTCATCCGCTTCGACGAACGCAAGCGCCTGCGGCTGAACGGGAAGGCGTCGGTGCAGGAGAACGATCCCCTGGTCGCGGAGTACCCCGGTGCTCAGCTGGTCGTCCGCGTCGAAGCGACCCAAGTCTTCCCGAACTGCCCCCGCTACATCCACGAGTACCGGCTGGTCGAGCGGTCGCGCTTCGTCCCCAAGGCCGGCGCCGAGCCCCCCGTGCCGCGGTGGAAGCGGAGCGACTGGGCGTGCGACGTGCTCCCCGAGGGAGACCCCGCGCACAACCCGGGCGCCGACGTCGTCCACCAGGGGTAGGAGCGTCTCGCCTTGACCGCTGAGATGCGTGAGGAGCGCAAGGTAATCACCGCGCTCTTTGCCGACCTCGCCGGATCGACTGCGCTCTCCGAGCAGCTTGATCCCGAGGACGCGAAGGTGGTGGTCGGGGAGGCTGTGGCCCGCATGGTTCACGCCGTCGAGGACTTCGGCGGCACGATCAAGGATCTCGCGGGCGACGGAGTGCTGGCGCTGTTCGGCGCGCCCGTGACGCACGAGGACGACGCCGAGCGCGCGGTCCGTGCGGGTCTCCGCATCGCTGCAGACGTCGCGGAGTACGGTGCGGAGGTCGCCCGCGCCTGGGAGATCGACGGCTTCGGCGCGCGCGTCGGCGTCACGACGGGCGCGGTCGTCCTCGGCGCGGTTGGCGCGGGCAGCCGGATCGAGTACGGCGCGGTGGGTGACGCGATCAACACCGCCGCGCGTCTGCAATCCGCGGCCGATCCCGGCTCGGTCGTCGTCGGCGCCGAGACGCGGCGCCAGGTCGAGCAGCTGTTCGACTGGAGCGACGCGAGGCAGCTCGAGCTCAAGGGGAAGTCCGAGTCGGTCGAGGCG
>JALZOQ010000459.1 GCA_030913835.1 Actinomycetota bacterium
ACCTACAGCCACACGGGCGCGCCGACCGATCCGGCGGAGCCGAACAACGTCACCGCGACGAACAACGCGTCGAACACGTCCAACCCGGTCTCCTTCACGGTCACCCCCGACCCGAACCCGCCGGCGAACATGTCCGCGTCGATCACGGGTGGCTACTACACGACGGCGGCGATCAACGTGACCCTCGCGAACGGGAACGACGGCGCCGGCGAATCCGGTCTGGACACGACGTCCGGGGTCATCGAGCGCGACGAGGCCAATCTTGCGGGCGATACCTGCGCCGGCTTCCCCGGCACGTGGAGCACGGTGACGCTCGACGGCTCCGGAAACGACACGACCGTCCAGAGCGGCAAGTGCTACCGCTACCGCTACAAGATCTCCGACAGGGTCGGCAACCAGGGCACGCAGGCAGGCGTCAGCTCGACCGCGAAGGTGGACACGAGCGGCCCGGGCGCACCGACTCTCGCGTTCTCCGGCCTCACGAACGCCTGGGAGAACGGCTCCGGCACGGTGTACTTCAAGGGCAACGCGGCGGGCGGCTTCACCGTCACGCCGAGCGCCACGGACGCCGAGTCCGGCGTCGCGTCGTACGCCTACCCCGCGCTCGGGGGAAGCTGGTCGAACACCGCCGGCGCCTACACGTTCGACTCGAGCTCGCCCGATCCGACCGAGCCCAACAACCTCCACGGCATCAACGGAGCGGGGACGAATGGAGCCGATGTCTCGATCACCGTCACCGAGGACTCGAATGCGCCGAGCGGGATGTCGGCGAGCGTCACCGCCGGCTACGTGACCTCGACGTCGGTCGCGGTCACGCTCGCGAGCGGGTCCGACGGCGCGGGCGAGTCGGGCCTCGACCCGGTGTCGGAGCTTCTCGAGCGCGACGAGACGCCGCTCGCCGGCGGCGCGTGCGATCCCTTCCCCGGGTCCTGGTCGACGGTCACGCTTTCGGGCGGGAACGACACCACGGTCCAGAGCGGCAAGTGCTACCGCTACCGCTACTCGATCTCCGACCGCGTCGGAAACCAGGGCGTCTCCGGCGCCAGCGCGACCGTCAAGATCGATACGACGCCGCCGGCTGCCCCCTCCCTCGCCTACTCAGGCTTTACACGCGCGTGGGAGAACGGTTCTGGGACCGTCTACTTCAAGGGCGGCGCGGCCGGCGGTTTCACGATCACGGGAACGGCGAGCGACCCGGAGTCGGGCGTCGCCTCCTACTCGTTCCCGGCGCTCGGCGCCGGCTGGTCGGCCGTCGGCTCGGGCGCGACGCGCACGTACAGCTTCGCGGCCGCCGCAATCGATCCGGCCGAGCCCAACGACGTCACCGCCACGAACAACGCGGGCCGGACCTCCACGCCCGCTCCGTTGACAGTTACGGCAGACTCGACTCCCCCGGACGATGGCGGCATCTCGTACGTCGACGGCTTCAGCTCGAGCTCCTCGCTCGCGGTGGCGCTGGACGACGGTTCTGACGCGGGTGCCGGCATCGACACGACGACCGAAGTGCTCGAGCGCTCGGTCGGCACGCTCGCGAACGGAAGCTGCACTGACTTCGGCGGCTTCACCGCGCTCGCCGCGAATCCGGCGCTTTCGTACGACGACCTGACCGTCCTCGCCGGCAAGTGCTACGCCTACCGCTACGTCGTCCAGGACCGCCTCGGTAACGCGACCACCTACACGACGAGCGCGGTCGCGAAGGTCGACCTCGACGCGCCGGCAGCCACCCAGGGCGATCCGGGGCCCTACCTGCGCGGCTCGGTCACGCTGACGGGAACCGCCACGGACGCCGGCGGCTCCGACGTCTCCGCGCTGGCCTTCCAGTACTCGGACGACAGCGGCGCCACTTGGCAGCCGATCGGCACCGACGCGAGCTCGCCGTACTCGGTCAGCTTCGACACGACGACCGCTGCGACGCCGGACGGCGTCTACGACCTGCGCACCGTCGCGACCGACGGCGCGGGCAGCTCGAGCCCGTCCCCGGTCGTCGCCGCCCGCCGGATCGACAACACGGCGCCGAGCGCCTCGATCACCTCCCCGGCCGCCAACGTCCGGGCGGTCGTCAACCTGAGCGCGACGGTCTCCGACGGATCCGGATCGGGCATCTCGACGACCACGTACCAGTTCTCGAGCGACGACGGCGCCACGTGGACGACGACGCCGGCCAGCTGGAACACGGCGCTCTCGAGCGACGGCATGTACCGCGTCCGCGTCGTGGCGACCGACAACGCCGGCAACCAGGCGACCGACACCTCAGGGAGCTTCCGCGTCGACAACACGCCGCCGACCGCGTCGATGGACGATCCGGGGCCGTACCTCAGCGGTACCGTCAACCTGACGTCGTCTTCGGGCGACTCCGGCTCGGGCGTCGACACCGTCACGTACGAGCGCTCGCCCGCCGGCGGCGGCAGCTGGACTTCGGTCCCGGCGGCCTGGGACACGAGCTCGGCCGCGGACGGGCTCTACGACCTTCGCGTCGCCGTCGTCGACCTGGCCGGCAACCGCACGGACTCGACGCCGAAGACGGGGATCCGCGTCGACAACACGAAGCCGAACGTCTCACTCGACAGTCCCACCTCGAACGACGACGTGGCGGGCACGGTCACGCTCACGTCGACGGCCGACGACACGGGCTCCGGGCTCGCCGGCCCGCTGACGTACGAGTACCGCACGCATCCGGCTCCCGCCGGACCGTGGATTGCAACGCCTGCTACGTGGGACACGACGCTGCTGGCCGACGGCGGCTACGACCTCCGCGCGACGGCGGTCGACCGCGCCGGCAATTCGAAGGAGTCGAACGTCGCCGCCGACGTGCGCGTCGACAACACGCCTCCGACGATCGCGCTGACCGCGCCCGCCGACGGTTCGTACGTGAATGCGGGCTCGGCCGATCCGTACGCGCTTGCGGCGACCGCGACCGACGCCGGCAGCGGTATCAAGCAGGTCGAGTTCTTCGAGTGCTCGGACGCAAGCGTCGCCTGCGCCACCGGCACGTGGAGCTCCGTTGCCGTCCACGCGGCTCCTGGGCCGTACGGCGCCGACTGGACGATCACGACCGACGGGCATCGCGCGCTGCGCGCCGTCGCCACCGACAACGCCGACCGGACCGCGAGCTCGATCGTCGAGGTCACCATCGATCGGACGCTGCCCGACACGGCGATCGTGACCAAGCCCGGCGATCCGTCGAACGAGGCCGCGCCTACCTTCACCTTCAGCTCGACCGAGGACTCGACGTTCGAGTGCAGCCTCGACGGCGGCGCCTTCTCCACGTGCACGAGCCCGCACGTCCTCCCGTCGCTCGCCGACGGCACGCACGACTTCTCCGTCCGCGCGATCGACCTGGCCGGCAACACCGACCTGAGCGCCGCCACCTGGACGTGGCTCACCGACCTGACGCCGCCGACCGCCACGATCGACAACCCCGGCGAGAACGTGCGTGCAGTCGTCACCATCACGTCCACGCAGGACGATCCTGGTGGAGCGAACGCGTCGGGAATCGCCAGCGTCGCGTTCGAGTACTCGGCGGACGGCGGCACCAGCTGGGCCCCGACTCCGGCGAGCTGGGACACCGGGCCGATCACGGACGGCCTCTACAAGCTGCGCGTCCTCGTCCGCGACAACGCGGGCAACGAGACGATCGACACCCTCGCGTCGGAAGTGCGCGTCGACAACACCGCGCCTGCCAGCTCGCAGGACGACCCCGGCCAGTACCTCCGCCAGACCGTCGCGCTGACCGGCTCGGCCGCCGATCCGGACGACCCGATGGGCCGCCCGGGCTCGGGCGTCACTCAGGTGCGCTTCGAGGTCTCCCCCGCGGGCGCCGAGACCTGGACGGCGATCGGCGCGGCCGCCGCCGCCCCGTACGGGATCAGCCTCGACACCTCCACGCTCGCCGACGGGCGCTACGACTTCCGCACGGTGGCGACCGACGCCGCGGGCAACGAGGCGCCGGGCGGCACCGTCACGAACCGGCTCATCGACAACACGGTTCCGACCGCCT
>JALZOQ010000470.1 GCA_030913835.1 Actinomycetota bacterium
ATGTCGATCTCGTCGCAGTGGACGTGGTCGTCGACGAGATCGCCCGATGACGTCGCGGCTTGCCGGCCTCACCGGCGCGACGCTCCCCACCGCGCCCACCGTGTGCCACCGCTGCATCTGGTGGCAATCCCGCTCCGGCCGTACGGTCGACAAGGATCGCTGGATCGCGAAGGCCGAGGGTGATTGGGGCGCGTGGGGGACGGTCTACTACGACGACGACGGACGCGTGCTCGGCTCGATGCAGTACGGCCCGTCGGAGCTGTTCCCGCGCGCGGCCGAGCTACCCGGCGGTCCTCCGTCGGCGGACGCCGTGCTCGTGACGTGCGCATACCTCGTCGCGGAGTCGAGCCCGTGGGTGGTGCAGTCGCTCTTCCTCGCGGCGATCGGCGATTCCAAGGACCGCGGCGCTAACGCTCTAGAGACGTTCGCGTACCGCTACCCGGAGGGCGAGTCGGCCTACGAGCGCTTCCACGTGCACAAGACGATCTTTCCCCGCGACTTCCTCTCGGACTTCGGCTTCTCGACGGTGCGAACGCTCGGCCGGGTCGAGCTCGTGCGCCTCGAGCTCGGCGGTCTTCAGCCCGTCGTCGAGGGCAAGCGGAGCAAGGTGCTGCAGGTCGTGAAGGAGGCGTTCTTCCCCGAGCCGCTACCGGCTCCGCGCCGGCCCTAACGGCACCGGACGGATCCGCGGTCGGTGAATGTGCCGCCGAGCACGGGGAGGAACCGGAAGCTGTAGCGGCCGGGCGCCAGCGTGAGCCGCAGGACGCCGTAGGTTCGATCATTGCGGATCCAGCTGTTCGGCCTCCCGGCGAGGATGGGGTAGAGCGACCTTCCGCCCGTCCCGACCACGATCTGCCGGATCCCGCGGTTCCGGTCGAGCACGCCGTTCGCGTTCTGTGGCATGAAGCGCTCGTAGTCGTGATCGTGGCCCGATAGAACGAGCTCAGCCCTGTCGTCGTAGAGCGCTTGCCACAGCGGCGCGACGGTGGCGTCGTCGCCGTGGAGGCCGGAGCTGAAGCGTGGATGGTGCCAGTACGCGAGCGTGCACTTCGCGCGGCTGCGGCGCAGGTCGGCCCGGAGCCATCGCTCCTGCGCCGAGCCGGCCGCACAGCCGCCCGCCTGGCTGCAGTTGCTGTTCAGTGCGACCACGTGCCAGGCGCCCAGGTTGTAGCTGTAGTAGCCCCGCGAGTCCGGCCCCGCACGCGGTCCGAAGTACCGGAAGTAGCCGGCGGCGCCCGGCGTCACGTACTCGTGGTTCCCGGGTGCGGGCCGGGTCCGGCTCTTGAAGCGGCCCCACGACGGGTCGTAGCAGCGCGCGAACTCGTCGTCGGTGCCGTGCTCGTACGCGATGTCGCCGAGCAAGGCGATCGTGCCGGGGAGCGTGGCGACGAGCTTCGCGGTCTCCTCGTCCGCGGCAGAGTTGCAGGCGCCGACGTCCCCGACCGCGATGAGCGTCCGCGTGGGCTGCGGCGCGGTCGCCGGCTGACCCCCGAGCGCGAGCGCCGCGACGGCAAAGGCCAGTCCCAGCACGTCAGGCGTGCAACGCGTGACGCGCCAGCACGAGCTCGGCAATCTGGATCGCGTTCAGCGCCGCTCCTTTGCGGAGGTTGTCGCAAACGACGAGGAACGCGAGTCCGTTCTCGACCGTCGGGTCGCGGCGGATTCGGCCCACGAGGATGTCGTCGCGTCCCGCGGCACGGCCGGGCGTCGGCAAGTCGTCGAGCGTCAGCGTGGCGCCGAGCAGCTCGCGCGCCTGCTCCGGCGACAGCGGTTCCTGCGTCTCGACCCAGACCGACTCCGCGTGGCCCACCATGACCGGCACTCGCATGCAGCTCACGGCCATCGGGAGGTCTGGGAGCTCGAGGATCTTCCGGGTCTCGCCGCGCAGCTTGGCCTCTTCGTCGAACTCCTCGCCGTCGAAGTCCCACTTCATCTCGAGGTCGGCCGCGCCGGGCTCCGTCGCGCGCAAGCGCTCCATCGCGCTCGCGCCTGCGCCCGACATCGACTGATAGGTGGCGACTCGCACGCGCGCGAGGCCCGCCTCCTCGTGCAGCGGCTTCAGTGCGCAGGTGAGCGGGATCGTGCAGCAGTTCGGGTTCGCGAGGATGCCGTCGTGCTCGAGCGCGCGGTCGCCGTTCACCTCGGGCACGACGAGCGGGATTCCCGGCTCAAGTCGGTACGCCGACGACTTGTCGACACAGACGGCACCGCCGCGCACGGCGTGGGGGACGAGCTCGCGGCTGGCCGACGTTCCGACGGAGAACAGGCAGAGGTCGAAGTCGCCGGCCGAAAGGGCTTGCGGGGTCGCCTCCTCGACGGTCAGGTCGCCGAGCTTCGTCCCGGCTGAGCGTGCGGATGCGAAGGCGCGCACGTCGGTATGCCCGCGCTCTTGCAGGATCTCGAGCGTGACCGTTCCGACGGCCCCAGTCGCGCCCACGACGGCGATGCGCGGCTTTGGCTGATGCGAGTTCATTCCGGTGGGACCACGCGTTGCCTGAGGACGCTGCCTCGTGCCGTCCAGCGCGGCCAGGCGACCCGTGCTTCACGTCGGGATGGGCTCGCATCAGCCAAGATCGAACGCCTTGTGGAGCGCCTGGACGGCTCTGTCGACGTCGGTGCTGGCGACGTGGCAGGCGATCTTGATCGGCGAAGTGGTCACGAGCTGGGTGGGGATTCCGGCCGAGTCGAGCGTCGCGAACGTCTTCGCCGCGACGCCGGGGTGGCTCTTCATTCCCGCCCCGACGAGGCTGACCTTCCCGAGGTCGTCCCGCGAGGTGTACTCGACTCCAAGCTCCTCAAGCGCGGCCTCCGCGTCCGCCCGGTCCTCGACCGGCGCCGAGAACACGATGTCGTCGCCTGTCTGGACGATGGTGTCGACGTTGACGCTCGCATCGGCCAGCGAGCCGAACAGCCGTGCGGCCGTCGTGCCCGAGACGCGGTACACGGTTTCCTCGCGTTGGTGGACGACGCCTGAGATGAGCGCTTTCTCGACCATGCTTTCGTCCTCCTCCCGGATCCAGGTGCCGTCGCGGTCGCTGAAGGTGGACCGTATCTGGAGCGTGACGTTATGGATTCGTGCCACCTCGACCGCACGCGTGGCCACCACCCGCGCTCCGGACGAGGCCATCTCCAGCATCTCCTCGTACGACAGGAGATCGAGCTTCCTCGCCTCGGGGACGATCCGCGGATCGGCGGTGAACACGCCCTCGACGTCCGTGTAGATCTCGCAGACGTCGGCCTCGAGCGCGGCTGCGAGCGCGACCGCCGTCGTGTCGGACCCCCCGCGGCCGAGGGTCGTGATGTCGAAGCTGGTCGAGACGCCCTGGAAGCCGGCGACGAGCACGATCTTGCCCTCGTCGAGCGCCTCGTGGATCCGCTTCGGCCGGATGTCGACGATCTTGGCCTTGCCGTGGACGGTGTCGGTGACGATTCCGGCTTGGGAGCCGGTGAGCGACACGGCCTCGTAGCCGAGGTCGTGCAGGGCCATCTCTGCGAGGGCGCCGGAGATGCGCTCGCCGACCGAGATCAGCATGTCCATCGCGCGCGGCTTCGGGCGCGGGGAGACGCGCCGCGCCAGCCCGATCAGCTCGTCGGTCGTGTCTCCCATCGCCGAGAGGACGGCGACGACCCGGTTCCCGGCCTGCCTCGCGGTCACGAGCCGCCGCGCCACGGCCTTCAAGCGCTCCGGATCGGAGACAGACGTGCCGCCGAACTTCATCACGACCAGCGCCGCAGCGCCTGATTCGGAGCTCGCGGTTCCGTGCACGCGGGTCTGGTAGCCGGTCGTCGTCACGCGTCGATTGTAGGTGTCGATCGCGTGGTCGCTCGATTTCGCGCAGGGGCGACCGAGCCCGATTCGGCGCGCATTCGCGCCGTTTCGCGCCTTTCGTTGCCCACCATCGTGCCGAATCCGTCGCCGCTGGACGGTTCTGTGGACGAATCGCCACGCTTTTGTGACCTTCGCCTGTCCCGGCGAGCCACTGTCCCAGGGTCAGACCCTCGGACATTGGCCAGGCGAGGCGTGGCCGGCGGGGTCGTGACGCGTTCTACATCTCGCGGCGGCCGGACAGGGCGCGGCCGAGCGTGACCTCGTCCGCGTACTCGAGATCTCCGCCGACGGGCAGCCCGCTTGCCAGGCGCGTGACCCGCACGCGATTCCGCAGGCGGTCGGCGAGGTAGGCCGCGGTCGCCTCGCCGGTCATGTTCGGGTTCATCGCCAGGACGACCTCCGAGACGCCGTTTCGGTCGACACGCTGGAAGAGCTCGTCAATGCGCAGGTGCTCGGGCTCGACGCCGTCGAGCGGCGACAGCGAGCCGCCGAGGACGTGGTAGAGCCCGCGGTACTCAGCCGTGCGTTCGAGCGAGATCACGTCGACCGGCTGTTCCACGACGCAGATCACGTGCTGGTCGCGGCGCGCGTCGAGGCAGATCCTGCACACCTCCTCCTCGGTCAGGTTCCCGCACTCGCGGCAGAAGCGCACACGTTCCTTCGCGTCGACGATCGCCGTCGCGAGCGCCGCGGCCTCCTCCTTCGACACGCTCAGGAGGTGGAAGGCGAGGCGCTGCGCGGTGCGCGTCCCGATCCCGGGAAGCCGCGTGAGCTGCGCGACGAGGTTGTCGACGGTAGGGCCAAACACGTGCCCCATTCTGCCTAGGCTAGAAGGACGGACAGCCGCGCCGAGCTACATCCCCGGGAGTCCGAGGCCGCCCATCAGCGGGCCGACCTTCGACTCGACGAGGCGCTGCGCCGATTTGAGCGCCTCGTTCACCGCGGCCAGCACGAGGTCGGCGAGCATCTCGGGATCGTCCGGGTCGATCGCCTCCTTCGCGATCTTGATCTCCACGATCTCGCCGGCGCCGTTGGCGGTGACGGTCACCATGCCGCCGCCGGCCGTGGCTTCGACCGTCTCGTTCGCGGCCTCCTCCTGCACCTTCTGGAGCTGTTCCTGCATCTGCTGGGCCTGCTGCATCAGCTTGTTCATGTCCATGACGGCGGCTACTCCTCCACTTCTTTGGCGTCGAAGGTCTCTTTCATCAGCTCGAGGACTCCGTTTTCATCCAGCGGCGCCTCGTCGGCGGCCGGCCGGTCGCCCTCTTCTTCCTCACCCGTCGCGAACGCGAGACCGAGGCGTCGCCCGGTGACCTCGTAGAGCGCGTCCTGGAGGAGGGTCGCATTCTTCGGCTCCTCGGCGAGATTGCGGTGGAAGGACGCGGCGGCGGGAAACTCGAGCGTCAGCGTGTCCTCGGCGAGCACCGACGGCCGGGCGCTTTTGAGCACCGCCGCTGTCGGAACGGACTTTTCCTCGACCGCCGGCAGTACCGTTCGCTGCCACGCCTCCTGCAGCTGCTCAAGCTCGAGCGTGGGCGGCTCCGCCGGGGCAGCCGCGGGCTCGGGAACAGGCGCGGGCTCGGTCCTCGGCGTCCCGGTCCCACCACCGGCTGCCGGAGCATGGCTGCTGCCGCGCGTCTCGAGCTGCTCGAGGCGGAACGCCATCGACTCGCGGGAGAGATCGGCCGCCGGGCGCGTCACCTTGACGAGCGCCAGCTCGAGCGGCAGGCGCGGATCGCCGCCCTGGCGCATGCCCTCCACCGCCACCGCCAGCAGGTCGCAGAGCCGCAGGACGGTCGCCTCGCCGAGCTGGTTCGCCTGCTCCCGCAGCCGCTCGCGCGTCTCCTCGGTCACGGGCAGCGTCTCAGGGACCTCGCCCATGTGCTGGACGAGCATCAGATGCCGCAGATGCTCGAGCAGGTCGGAGACGAGCCGTCCGAGATCCTGCCCCTGCTCGGCCAACTCCTCGACGAACGTGAGCGCGCCGGCCGTGTCCTGGTCGACGACGAGGTCGCAGATCCGGAACAGCGCCTCCTCCTCGACCGCGCCGAGCAGCTGCAGGACGGACTGGACGGTCACCGCGCCGGCGGTCGCCGCGGTCAGCTGGTCGAGCGTCGAGACGGCGTCGCGATACGCGCCGCGGGCCGCGCGCGCGATGAGCGCGAGCGCCTGGTCGGGGACGTCGATTCCTTCGCCGTCTGCCACCCAGCGCAGCACACGCACGAGCTCGGGCAGCCGCGGCCGCGAGAAGACGAAGGTCTGGCAGCGCGAGCGGACGGTCGGCAGCACCTTGCCGAGATCCGTGGTGCAGAACACGAAGACGAGGTGCGGAGGCGGCTCCTCGATCAGCTCCAGGAGCGCGTTCCACGCGGCGTCCGTGAGCTGATGCGCCTCGTCGAGGATGTAGACCTTGTAACGCCCCTCCGCCGGCTGGAGGATGACGCGCTCGCGGATCTCCCGGATGTCGTCGATCCCGCGCTGCGAGGCGGCGTCCATCTCGACCACGTCGAGCGAGGTGCCGCCGGCGATCGTCTGACACGGGTGGCAGACCTTGCACGGGGTCGCCGTCGGGCCCTGCTCGCAGTTCAGCGCCTTGGCGAGGATGCGGGCGAGCGACGTCTTCCCGGTCCCGCGCGGCCCGGCGAAGAGGTAGGCCTGGCGAACCTGGTCGTTGGCGATCGCGTTGCGAAGCGTGCGCACGACCGCCTCCTGGCCGACGACCTCGTCGAAGTCCTGCGGGCGGTATTTCCGGTAGAGGGCAGTCACGGGAGCGGAGGGGTAAGCACTAACAGATAAAGCCCGGTCACGCACCCCCCGTCGAAGGCGCTCTCGGGTCGGTGCCCACGACGCTCGCTCTGGCCAGGTC
>JALZOQ010000258.1 GCA_030913835.1 Actinomycetota bacterium
CGCCCGAGGTGCGCGGAGGCATCGTGCTCGTCGTCGCCAGCGTCGGCGTGGTCGTCAATCTGCTGGCGACCCGGGTGCTCGCGCGCGCGAGCCGGGACAGCCTCAACATCCGCGCCGCATTCCTCCATCTCGTCACCGACACCGCGGCGTTCGCTGGGACCGCGGTGGCCGGTGCGCTCGTGCTCCTGACCGGGTGGGACCGCTTCGATCCGCTCGCCTCGCTGCTGGTCGCGGGCCTCGCGTTCTGGGCCAGCTTCGGCCTGCTCCGCGATTCGACCCGAATCTTCCTCGAGAGCTCGCCGACTGACATCGACCCGGACGCGGTCGGACGAGCCCTGATCGCCGAGCCCCAAGTCGTCGAGGCGCACGATCTGCACGTCTGGACGGTGGGGAGCGGCTTTCCGGCGGCGTCGGCGCACGTGCTGGTGGAACGCGACGCCGACTGTCACGCGATCCGCCGTCGACTCGAGCGCCTGCTTGCCGACCGGTTCGAGTTGACGCACACGACGCTCCAGGTCGACCACGTCGGCACTGGCGGAGACAGCGTCGAGCTGGGCTCGGCGCAGCCCCGTCGGACGCCGCTCTGAGCCTGCCCGGGCCGCGACCGCCTAACCCGGCGCTAAGCTCGCGCGCGTGGCAGGGCTCGAAGGGAAGACCGCAATCGTCACCGGCGCCTCGAGCGGCATCGGCGCCGCGATCGCCGTCGCGCTCACGGTCGCCGGGATGCGGGTTGCGGGCGGTGCGCGTCGCGTCGATCGGATCGAGACCGACGTCGCGCTCGAGTTGGACGTGACCGACCCCGCGAGCTGCGAGCGCTTCGTCGATCAAGCGCTGGCCGAGCTCGGCGGGCTGGACGTGCTCGTCAACGCGGCGGGCCTCGCGCTCGGTCGCGATCCCTTCGACGCCAGCACCGAGGAGGACGAGCGCATCGTCCTCGAGACGAACGTGAACGGTCTGATCCGCATGACCCGCCTCTGTCTCCCGCACATCCGCGACGGCGGTCACATCGTCAATATCGGCTCGGTCGCCGGGCGGGCGGCGTACCCGAACGGCTCGCTGTACGTCACCTCCAAGTTTGCCGTGCGCGGCTTTACGTACGCGCTGCGGGAGGATCTGCTCGGACGGCCGGTCCGCATCACGACGGTGGATCCGGGGCTCGTCGAGACCGACTTCTCGCTCGTCCGCTTCCGGGGCGACGAGCAGGCGGCGCGCGCTGTCTACACCGGCGTCGAGGCGATGAAGCCCAGCGACGTCGCGGACTGCGTCGTCTTCGCACTCACCCGGCCGTCGCACGTCAACGTGGACGAGATCGTGGTCAAGGCGCGGAACCAGGCGTCAGGCGCTCGCATTCTGCGCGACGAGCCCGCGTGAGCGGCGGCACGCTCACGATCCTCGAAGGCTCGACCTTCTGCATCTGCGACGAGATCGGCGACGTGGCCGGCGCGACGGGCGGTCTGTTCGCCGACGACACACGCTTCCTCTCGCGGCTGCGGCTGACCGTGAACGGAAAGCGGCCGCTGCTCCTCTCGTCGGGCAAGGTCGAGTACTTCTCGGCCGCGTTCTACCTGCGAAATCCGCTCGCGGGAGGGCTCGGGATCGACGAGCTCTCGATCGAGCGCGCCCGCTTCGTCGGTCAGGCCATGCAGGACACCCTCGTCTTCGAGAACCAGAGCATGCGGCGGATCGAGTTCGACGTCGACTTGGAGATCGGGAGCGATTTCGCGGACATCATGTCCGTGAAGGCGCACGACTTCGCGCTCGGCGATCCCCTCAATGCGCCGCCGCTCCCGCCGCTCGTCGCCGGCAACTGGGACGCCGAGCACGACGAGCTGGTGCTCGAGGATCCCGACCCCGGCGGCGCGCGCACGCGAATCGTGTTCTCCCGCGGCGGCGAGGTCGAGGCCGGGGGGGTGCGCTACCGCCTCGAGCTCGATCCGCGCGAGCGCTGGGAGCTCCGCGTGGGTGTCTTCCCCTCCCGGAACGGCGACAAGGAGATCGAGCCGCGCTTCGTCGAGCGCCACTTCGGCGACGAGCTCGCGCACGTCCGCGAGTCCCTCGTCGCCTGGCGCCTGCGGGTTCCGCAGCTGCGTGCGTCCTGGGACGACCTCTCGCGGTCCTTCGGTCAATCCGTGTCCGACCTGGCCGCGCTGCGCATGCGCTCGAGCGACGGCAACGGCGACGCCGGGATCGGCAAGCTTCCGGCGGCCGGAATGCCGTGGTTCATGACCGTGTTCGGCCGCGACACGATCATCACGTGCATGCAGACGCTCCTGTTCGGCCCGGAGCTCGCGCGGAACGCGCTTGAGGTGCTCGCGCAGCTGCAGGCGCGCGAGGACGACCCGTCGATCGACGCCGAGCCTGGAAAGATCGTCCACGAGGTGCGGCGCGGGAAGGCCGCCGAGCACTGGTTCCACCGCTACTACGGCACGGTCGACGCGACGCCGCTGTACCTGATCCTGCTCTCGGAGGTCTGGCGCTGGACGGACGACGTCGCCCTCGTCGAGCGCCTGCGCGAGCCGGCGATGCGGGCGCTCGCGTGGATCGACGATTACGGCGATCACGACGGAGATGGGTTTGTGGAATACGAGCGGCGAACCGAGCGAGGGCTGCTCAACCAGTCGTGGAAGGACTCCGAAGATTCGCAGCGCTTCCACGATGGCCGCATCGCCGAGGGGCCAATCGCGCCGTGCGAGGTCCAGGGATACGTCTACGACGCCAAGCGCCGACTGGCCGACCTCGCGCGGGAGGTCTGGCGGGACCGCGACCTGTCCACCCGCCTCGACCAGGAGGCCGATGAGCTGCGCGACCGCTTCGACCGCGCTTTCTGGATCGATCGACGAGGCGGTTACTTTGCGCTCGCGCTCGATGGCGAGAAGCGCCAGGTCGACTCGCTCTGCTCGAACATCGGGCACCTGCTCTGGAGCGGGATCGTCAAGCCGGAGCGGGTCGAGCGCGTGGTCGACGCGCTGATGGCCGAACCGCTGTGGTCGGGTTGGGGCGTCCGGACGATGTCGAGCGCCGACGCCGGCTACAGCCCGCTCTCGTACCACAACGGCACGGTCTGGCCGCACGACAATTCCCTGATCGCCGCCGGGCTCGCGCGCTACGCTCGCTGGTCGGAGGCCCAGCGGATCGTGCAGCGGATGCTGAGCGCCTCCGGCCACTTTGACCACCAGCTCCCGGAGGTCTTCGCCGGGATGCGCCGCGCCGACACGCCGTTTCCGATCGCGTACCCGACCGCCGCCCGGCCGCAGGCGTGGGCCGCCGGGACGCCGGTCCTTTTGCTCCAGCTGCTGCTCGGGCTCTATCCCGATCGGCGCCGTCACGTGCTCGCGACTAACGCGCCGAGCGAGCTGCCATCGTGGGCGGGCTCGGTCCGGCTGACGGGAATCCGCGCGTTCGACACGATCTGGGACGTGCACGTCGACGGCGGACGGGTGAGAATCGAGCCGGCATGAGAATCGCCGTTCTGAGCCCGGTCTGGTTCGCGGTGCCGCCGACCGGCTACGGAGGAATCGAGTGGGTCGTCTCGCTGCTCGCGGACGGCCTCGCCGCGGCGGGCCACGAGACCACGCTCTTCGCCTCGGGCGACTCGCGGACGCACGCGGAACTCGCCGCCGTCTACCTGGAGGCGCCCAGCGCGCAGATCGGCCGCACACAGCCCGAGTTGCGGCACGCACTCTCCTGTTACGAGCGCGCTGCAGAATTCGACCTGATCAACGACCACTCGGGGATGCTCGGGGCGTCGCTCGGGGGCGCGGTCGGCACACCGGTTGTCCACACCGTCCACGGTCCCGTCGATGGCGAGTCCGGCGAGATCTACGAGTCGATCGCGCGTATCGCCCCGCACGTGGGGTTGATCTCGATCTCGATGAAGCAGCGCATGCCGAAGCCCCATCTCCCCTGGATCGCGAACTGTCCGAATGCGCTCGATTTCTCCGTCTATCCGTACAAGCCGCGTCGCGGCGACTATCTCCTCTTCCTCGGGCGGATGAATCCGGACAAGGGCGCGCACCGGGCGATCGCGGTCGCGATGGACGCCGGCCTACCTCTCAAGCTCGCCGGCAAGAAACAGGACAAGAAGGAGATCGAGTACTTCGACGAGCTCGTCGCGCCGCATCTCGTCGACGGGATCGAGTACCTGGGCGAGGTCACGCACGGCGAGAAGGTGGAGCTGCTGCAGAACGCCCGGGCCACCCTCTTCCCGATCGAGTGGGAGGAGCCGTTCGGACTGGTGATGATCGAGTCGATGGCATGCGGGACGCCCGTGATCGCCACCCGCTGGGGCGCCGTCCCCGAGGTGATCGAGGACGGGCGTAGCGGAATCATCGTCGACAACTACCGTGAGATGGCGGCCGCGCTCGAACGGGCGGACGATCTCGATCCCCTCGAGCTCCGGCGCTTCGTCGAGGAGCGCTTTTCACCGGAGCGGATGGTCGCCGACTACGTCGCGGCGTACGAGTCGGCGATCGCGGCTCAGGCGGCTGGACGCTTCTCGATGTAACGCTTCAGACCCCCGTACGACTGCCAGAAGGGCATCGCGTGCTCGTAGTCGGCGGCGCCGGCTTCGAGCGTCTCGCGGACGTGCTCCTCGAACTCCGGCTCGGTTGCGCCGCGCTCTACGACCTCGACCCACTCGGCCAGCCGACGGCGAAGCGCCGCGAGGTGGGGGACGGGATCGTTAACGACGCCGAAGTGGATCAGCGCGAGTCGCCCGGGCGCGCGGCGGTCGATCTCGTCGAGCGTGTCGAGCCAGGCTTCGAGCTCGAACTCCGGCGGGGGCGTGGGCGGTAGCACCGCGGAATGCGGCGGGATTCTGACACCGGCGGCATCGCCCGCGTAGAGGACGCCGTCGCCGCCGAGGTAGCAGACGTGGTGGCTCGCGTGCCCCGGCGCGGGAAAGCAGTCGAGGCCGAGGACGCGCGGCCCGACGATGTGCACGTTCGCCTCGGGCACCGGCCCCAGCTCGCCCCAGAGCGCGTCGAACGCGTCGCCGTACAGACGGCGCGCGCTCGCCTCGAGGCGGCTCGGGTCGACGAGGTGCGGCGCGCCGACCTCGGAGACGTGGACCTGCAGCGCGGGATGCTCGCGCACGAGCACGCCGGCCGCGCCCGCGTGGTCGAGGTGGATGTGGCTGAGCAGCAGGTGCCGGACGTCGGTGAGCGCGAGGCCGCGCTGCTCGAGCCCTTCCTTCAGGCGCGAGACGCTGGACGCGGGACCGCAGTCGTGGAGCGCCGGGCCGTCCTCGGTCTCGAGGACGTAGACGCCGATGACCCGGTCTTGCCCCTGGAAGCCGAGGTCGAGGGGTGCGAGCTCCGCCACCCCTCGATCCTAGGTCTTGCGGCGGTTCAGCTAGCGGGTTCGGGCCGCAGCCACCGCGTCCGCCGCGTCAGCAGCACGAACGCGAACCCGAGTGCGGCGACGGCGAGCGCCGCGACGAGCCAGCGGCTCCAGTCGAACCCGCCTCCTCCGGGCGCGTTCTCCGGCAGGCCGGCAGCGACGAGACTCGAATGCAGGTCAGCGCCGCCGACGTACCAGCCGCCGCGCGTTCGCTGGCCGTCCCAGAACACCTGACCGGACTTCATGAACGTCACCGGCGTGGGCTTGGCGTACGGATAGACGTCCTGCCGGATCGTCGACATCCCCTCCGGGCCGGGAACGTCCCAGACGATCCGGTAGCGGGGGCCGAGGTCCCCCGTAGGCGCGCGCGCGAGCATCGGGTCTGGCGACTGCCCGAACACCGCCGGGAAGAAGCCGGCGTACTGGCCGAGATCCCCGAGCGGGCTGCCTGGGCTCTCGCCGCTGCCGGAGATCGTCAGCG
>JALZOQ010000013.1 GCA_030913835.1 Actinomycetota bacterium
GCTCCCGTCGGCTCGTCGGCGAGCACGAGGGCGGGGCTCGACGCGATGGCGCGCGCGATCGCCGCGCGCTGTGCCTCTCCGCCCGAGATCAGCTCGGGCCAGCGGTCGTCGTATCCGTCGAGTCCGACTCGAGCAAGAGCTACCTCAACGGGCGTGGCGGCCTCTGCCCGGGACGCGCCCGCGAGCAGCAGTGGCAGCGCGACGTTCTCTCCAACCGTAAGCTCGGGCAGCAGCTCTGCAAACTGGAAGACAAGCCCGATGCGGCGAAGCCTGTGCCTCGCGCGGGCGGATCCGCTCGCACTCGTGATCTCTTCTCCGGCGACGGCAACAAGACCCGCGCTGGGCCGCGAGATCCCGGCGGCAACGTTGATCATCGACGTTTTCCCGGTTCCCGACCGGCCGAGCATCACGACCACCTCGCCGGCCTGAACCTCGAGGTCGGCGCCTGCGACGAGGACACGCCCCGGGACCGTGATGGTCACGTGGCTGAAGACGAGTGCCGGCCGGTTCATATCGTACGGACAATTGGTAGCAGAGCCTTCGGGCGCCGCCGGCGGTTCGCGGAGCAGAGCACGCCGGCGGCGTCGTTTCCGTGGGCGTCGTCGACGCGGCTAGTGGTACCTCCACGAGCCGCACCCATCACTCGCGAACGCGTGGTCTTCGCACGTCCGGAACTGCGTGATCGGCGAGATGCCCTGACCGTTCGTGCTGGACGAGCAGCCGGGCTGGCTCCCGTTGGCGTCGCTCACCGAGTTGTACTGAGAGTTGGCGCGGTAGTAGCGCACGTAGGCGCCGTCGCCGTCCGTCTCCTGGTCGCAGATCGTGACCCCTGTCGTGTTGTTGAAGTCGAACGAGTAGTTCGCACCGTAATACGCGTACAGGTGCGCGAACGCCGACGGCGCGAAGACGACCGTCAGTGCCATTGCGGTCGCGAGCGCGGCGAGCGCGTAGAGCATCCTGTGGCGCGAGGGCCGCCGGTTCGCGGCGGTGCTGACTCCTCTCATGCGAGCCTCCCTTCGGTCGGAACAACGACACGTGCCGCAAGGTTTGTCGCACGAGGCTCGCCGAAGTAACGCGGTCGTCAGATCAGTCGGCGCCAGCGGGAGAACACGTCCTCGAGGTCCGCCCGCCGCGAGTGGGGGAGCAGGACGAAAAGCCTGTCCCCTGGCTCGATGATCGTGCTCCCGCGCGGCGGGATCGCATCCTCGCCCCGCGCGACGACCGCGATGAGTGCGTCACGCGGCAGGCCGACCTCGCTCACCGACGAGCCGGCGATCGCGTGATCGTCCGCGACGACGAAATCCACGAGCTCGAGCTTGCTCCATTCGCTTCCCACCTCCAGCGGTGCCTGATGCGAAGCCGGAGCGGGAGACTGGACGTCTAGCCTCTCGGCGAGCCACTCGAGGGTCGTTCCCTGGAGGATCGTCGAGACGAGGACGACGAAGAAGACCGTGTTGAAGATCGTGTCGGCCGCCTGGATCTGGGAGGAGAGCACGAAGGTGGCGAGTACGATCGGGACGGCTCCGCGGAGGCCGGCCCAGCCGAGCAAGACGCGCTCGCGCTGGGAGAAGTCGCTGAACACCGTCGAGACCTCGACCGCAACCGGGCGGACTACGAGCACTAGGAGCGCGGTCAAGCCGAGCGCCGGCAGCGCGACCTCCCGGAGCTCGTGCGGGAAGACCAGGAGGCCGAGAACGATGAAGAGCGCCACCTGGGCGAGGAACGCGAGACCTTCGTGGAAGGCGACCAGCTGGCGCCGGTACCGCGAAGGCGTCGAACCGACCGCGAGACCGACGAGGTAGACGGCGAGGAAGCCGCTGCCGCCGATCACGTCGGCCGCGCCGAACGCGAGCGCTGCCGTGGCCACCGACGCCACGGGCACGAAGGCGCTGATCGACCGCGGAACGCGTGCGAAGACCCACGTCGCCGCTGCCCCCAGGGCGACGCCGACGACGAGCCCGAGGCCGATCTGCTCGACCATGAGCCATGACAGGTCCAGGAGCCCGTAGCCCGGCTGCTCGATCCACGCGATCAGGCCGAGCGTGAGCGCGATCGACATCGGGTCGTTCAGCCCGGACTCCGCCTCCAGCGTGCGGGCGAGACGGCGGCGCAGATGGCTGACGCGCATCGTGGCGAAGACGGCCGCCGCGTCGGTCGACGACACGACCGCGCCGAGCAGGACGGACTCGAGCCAGGAGAGATCGAACAGTGCGTAGGCCGCGACTCCCGTGAGGACCGCGCTGACGAAGACGCCGACCGTGCTGAGCAGCACCGCCGGCACGGCGATCTGGCGCAGCCGGCGCCAGGACGTCGAGAGCCCACCCTCGTACAGGATCGCCGCCAGTCCGAAGATTCCGACTCGCCGCGCCAGCTCCGGGTCGTCGAACTCGATCCCGCCGACCCCGTCCGACCCGAGCAGCATCCCGAGCGCGAGGAAAGCGACGAGGACGGGCATGCCCGTGCGCGCCGCGCCGAGAGCCAGCACGACGCTGACCGCCAGGACGGCGCCCAGCAAGAGGAGGATCAGGCCCTCGTCCACGGCTCTATCCTGGCGATGAGCCGGCGTGCATGTCTTGACTTGACGTTGACATCAATTTGATGTCATTGTGATGACATGAAGCTGTCATTGCCTCGCCGCACGATTCTTCTCCAGCGCGACTTCGGGCTTGCCTGGACCGGCGGGCTCGTCTCGCTCCTCGGGAGCTGGGCCCTAGGAATCGCGCTGCCGATCCACGTGTACCAGTTGACGGGATCCGCGGTCTCGACCGCCGGCGTCCTGGCAGCCTACGTCGTGCCGGGCGTGCTGCTCGGCTCGGTCGCCGGCGTTTACGTCGACCGGTGGAACCGCAAGACCACGCTCGTCGTGACGAACGTGCTGCTCGCGGTGGGGACGCTCCCGCTTGTCCTGGTCAACGACGAGTCGCGTGTGTGGCTCGTGTACCCGCTCCTCTTCGCGCTGTCCTGTACCGAGCAGTTCACCGGGCCCGCGGAGAACGCGTTCCTGCCGCGGCTCGTCAAGGCTGAGGACCTTGTCGGGGCCAACTCGCTCAACGCCCTGAACAACAGCCTCGCGCGGCTCGCTGGACCGGCGCTCGGCGGGGCGCTTTATGCGACGACGGGGATCACGGGTGCGGTGCTCGCGGACGCCGCGTCGTTTGCCCTTGCCGCACTCCTTCTCGCTCTGGTTCGCGCATCAGGCGCCGTCGAAGCAGCCGGAGACGCAACCGCGACGGCGGTGCGGCGGTGGCGACGAGTGTGGCGCGAGTGGCGCGAAGGCCTCGACGTCATCCGCCGCGAGCGCGCCGTCCGTGTGGTCTTTGCGGTGACGGCGATCACGGCGGTCGGCGAAGGGATCTTCGGCGTGATGTTCGTCATCTGGGTGAAGGACGTGCTCGAGCGCGGTGCGCTGGAGCTCGGCTGGCTGCAGACGTGCCAGGCCATCGGCGGCCTGATCGGCGGCGTGCTCGGCGGGTACGTCGGCAGGCGGTTCGCGCCGGAGCGGCTTTTCGGCCTCGGACTCCTCGCCTTCGGCTTGTTCGACCTCGCGCTCTTCGACTATCCGCTGCTGTTCGACGGCCTCTGGATCGGGCTCGGGCTGATGATCTTCGTGGGCGCGCCGGGCGTGTGGTCGCAGGCGGCGCGGGCGACGATCCTGCAGACGCACGTGGCCGACGCGCATCGTGGCCGAGTCTTCGGCTCGCTCGCCACGAGCTCGGCGCTGATGATGCTCGCGGCGACCGCGATCGTCGGGGCAACCGGCGACTTCCTCGGGCCGATCGCCCTCCTGAACATCCAGGGCGGCGCCTATGTCGTGTCGGGCCTGATCGTGCTCGTCGCGCTCGCCCCGCGGCGCTACCGCGTTCGCGCGGCCGCTGAGGAGGCCGCGTAGTCCGCGAACTCGAGGGTGCGGGCCGTGATCTCGGGGTCGGCGGGCCGGAGCACGCGGCCCCAAGGGTCGGGACGGTCGTCGAGCGCCTGCTGGATCAGGCTCGCCCATTCGGACTCGAGCGCACGGAGTGCCCATTCGCCCGACTCTCGCTTCGACGCCACGATTCCCGCGTCTAACGTGTGGAGCAGGCGGCAGAAGGTCAGGACGAGGTACGGCTGCTTCCAGCGGCTCATGTCGGGCCCGCGGCCGTGCGCGTCCTTGAAGCGGTCCTGGGGCTCGTACGCAAAAGCGACGTACTCCTCGACTCCAGCCAGCGCCTCGGCCCGAAGCTGCGCCTTGGTCACGGGCTCGACGAGGCTCGTCGGATCCGGTCCCTCGAGCACGATGCCGCGCTCGCGCAAGACCCAGCGCACGACGGCGGTGTTGCAGTGGCTGTCGCGAACGAGCTCGCTGGCGCCGTTGTCGAGGAACCAGTACGGCGAGCGCTCCGGGCCGACGCGCCGCAGCGCAGCCTTCGGGACGTACGAGCCCTCGAGATGCTGCGCCCACGGCGAGTCGAGCGCGTAGATCCGCTTGTGCATCGCCTGGAGCGCGGCGAGCTGCTCGTCGCTGACCTCGTCGTGGGTCGCAAGGATGAAGTCGACGTCGCTGTGCTCGTCCGCGTCGCCGACGGCGAACGAGCCTTGCAAGTAGGCGCCGCAGAAGTTCTCGGCCAGGATCTCCCGCGCGCTCGAGACGAGCTCCCGCAGCACGGCCTCGAGCTCCGGGTAGACGATCGCTAGCCCTTCCGGGTGCCGATGATCAGCAGGTACTCGCGCGGGTGGACGATCTTGCCGTCGTCGCGGTAGTTGCTCTCGAAGAAGTCGACCCACGTCTGGTGGAACTCCTCCGCGCGGTCGCCGAGATTCTCGTAGAGCGTCTTCGTAGGCCCGTAGCTCGTCGCGAACAGCTGCCAGTACTCCTCGCCGTCGGCGGTCTCGAGCGTCGAGGTGTGCTCCTCGATCTCGAGGTCGAACGCGTCGCCGAGTAGCTCTCGAACGCGATCCTCCTTGCCCCAGTCGAACGGGCTGCTCGGCGGCGGCGCGGGCTGGAACGGGCCCATCATCTTGAACATCTGGCCGAGTCCGCCCTCGGTAGTCCAGTTCGCGAGGCCGATCTTCCCGCCGGGCTTCGCGACGCGGGCCAGCTCGCGCGCGCTGGCCTCGTGGTCGGGCGCGAACATGATCCCAACGGTGGAGGAGACGACGTCGAAGCTGCCGTCGTCGATGCCTTCGAGCCGCTCGCAGTCGCCGACGCGGTAGTCGATGTCGAGCTCCTGCTCCTCGGCGCGAGCGCGCGCGGTGTCGATCAGCACGGGAGCCAGGT
>JALZOQ010000017.1 GCA_030913835.1 Actinomycetota bacterium
CTGCGGTTGCCCGGGAGGACCGGATGAGAATCTGTGTCGTCGGTTGCGGGGCGGTCGGGTCGCTGTTCGCGGCGAACCTCGCCTTCCTGGACGACGTCGAGGTGTGGGCCTACGACCTCGCACAGGCGCACGTGGACGCGATCAACGCGAACGGACTGCGGCTGACGGGAGCGGGGGAGGTGCAAGCCACCGGGATCCGCGCCACGAGCGACGCGGCCGAGCTGCCCGCCTGCGATTTCGGCATCGTCGCGACGAAGGCGATGCACACCGAGCCGGCGATCCGCGCAACCGCCGCCGCATTCGCAGACGGCGCGGTCTGCACCGTCCAGAACGGGATCGGCAACGAGGAGATCCTGGCGCAGCACGTCCAGCGCGTGATCCGCGGGACGACGTTTCCGGCCGGGCGCATCCTCGAGCCGGGCCATGTCCAGTGGGACGTGAAGGGCGACACGGCCATCGGGCCGTTCGAGCCTCAGCCGGCGCCCTTCGAGGAGGTCGAACGCCTGGCCGAGGCGTGCACGCGCGCGGGGATGCCGACGCAGGCGCTCGCGGACGCGCGCGGAGCGCAGTGGCGCAAGGTGATCTTCAATGCGGCGACGAATCCGGCCGGGGCGCTGACGCGGCTGACGCACGGGCGCGTCTGCGAGGACCCGCAGCTGCGGCGGCTCGTGAGCGGGCTGGTCGACGAGGGCAAGGCGGTGGCCGCCTCGCAAGGGATCGAGCTCGACGCCGATCCGGAGGAGTTGATCGACCACGCGGCCAAGCCGGAGGTCGCATACGGGCACAAGTCGTCGATGCTGCAGGACGTCGAGGCCCGGCGGGCCACAGAGATCGACTGGCTGAACGGGGGAATCGTCCGCTTCGGAGCCGAGCACGGCGTGCCGACGCCGTTGAACGCCGCGGTTTGGGCGCTGGTGAAGGGACTGGAGGCCTCGTGGGAGCGGTGACCCCCGAGGAGGTCGAGCGGCGCTACGCGAACGTCCGTGCCGCGATGGACGAGGCCGGGGTGGAGGCTGCGATCGTCGCCGGCAGCGAGTACACGGGGTTCGAGGGCGCGGTCACGTACATGTCCGGCTTCCAGATCGTCCACCGCTACGCCTACGTGCTCCTCCCGCGCGAGGGCGAACCTGCGATCGTCTTCCCCTCGGAGGCGAGGTACGTCGGCGAGCACGGGACGAGCTGGATCGAGGAGCAGGTCTTCGTCGACCAGCCGGGAGCCTGGCTCGCGGAGCGGCTCGCGGCCAAGCGGGTCGGCGTCTACGGCCTGGACTACGTGATGACCGTGCGCGACTACGCGGCGCTGCAGGGGAAGGTCGACCTCGTCCCGTTCGACCTGTCATTCGATCTCGCTCGAGCGGTCAAGAGCGAGGCCGAGCTCGAGTCTGTGCGCGAGAGCGTCCGGATCAACACGGACGGATTCTGGGCGTTCCTCGAAGCGTACGAGCCCGGGCGCACGGCGGCCCAGGCGCTCGCGCCGGCCGAGGAGCTGTTCGTCGAGCGCGGCTGCGGGCGCCTGACGATGAACATGGTGCTCGTCGGCGCCGAGTTCGCAATCGCACGGGCCGAGACGGTGCTCGGCGAGTTCTGCGTTCCCTCGCTGGAGATCGCCGGCCCGGGCGGGCACTGGGTCGAGGTGTCGCGCGCGATCGGGAAGCCTGACGCAGAGGTCGAGCGGATGTGCGATGCATACGCGGAGTACTTCGAGGCGGCCAAGACGGCGCTGCGTCCCGGCGCCTCCGCGCACGACGCGCACCGCGCCGTGTCGAAGGGCTTCCTCGACCGCGGTTGGCAGCTCGGCCACGTGACCGGGCACTCGATCGGGATGACGATGATCGAGTTCCCGAAGATCGGCGAGGGCGTCGAGACCGAGTTGCAGGAGAACATGGTCTTCTCGATGCATCCGCACGCGATTGGCGAGAACGGTCGCGACTGCCTGTACATGCAGGACACGTGGCTCGTGACCGCCGAGGGCGGCGAGCCGCTCGCCGGCCTGCCGATGCGGATCTTCGACGGGACGGAGTCGCGCTAGAGCGCGAGCACCAGCAGGACGATCAGCGCGAGCGCGCACTCGACGACGACGCCGATCGCCGCGAAGGCGACCAGGCCGAGGAACGGGACGCTCAGAAGCGGCAGCAGAGGCGCGTAGGGCGTCAGCAGCTCCCGCGACGAGCCGGTGAGGCGCAGCGTTCGCCAGATCAGGCCCGGCAGACGGCGCACGCCGCTGCGGCTCGGATCCCTGGCCTCGCGTGCGAGCCGGCCGAGTTCCTCGGCGTGTGCCCGGCTCTCGCCGGGGAGACGCCGGATTCGCTCGGGGAGCTCGACGACCTCGCGCAGGAGCAGCCAGAACGCGCCCAGGACGAGCGGAGGCGCAGCGGCCAGCGCCACGACGACCGCGGCTGCGACCCAGCCCTGCGTCGCCTCCGGCGCGCCCTCCCGCACCGCCGCATAGACGATGACCGCTCCGGCGGCAGCGCCGGCAAGGGTCAAGCGCGCGGTGGCGCGGCGGATCGCCGCTGCCACGGGAACGATGCGGCTGAGGACGTCGACGATGCGGTCGAGGGTGCGAGTCGCCGGTTCGACGCTCACGCCACTTCGGCGTGGATCCGCCCGGCGGCGTCCTTCAGCGAGCCCCCGCTGCGACCGACCCGCACGGCAAGGATCTCCGCGAGGATCGACAGGGCCGTCTCGGCGGGCGTCGACGCGCCGATGTCCAGGCCGCAGGGGCCCGAGATCCGCTCGAGCGCCTCCTCGGCCACGCCGGCTTCGAGCAGCAGCTCGCGCCGGCGCGCCTGGTTGCGGCGCGAGCCGATCGCTCCGATGTAGAACGCGTCGGTTTCCAGCGCGCCCTTCAGCGCCGGGAGGTCGAACTTGTCGTCATGCGTGAGGACGACGACGGCGGTCGCGTGATCCGGCTGAACGTGCTCAAGCGCGACCTCAGGCCATTCAGCAACGATCTCGTCGGCGCTCGGGAGCCGCTCGGCGGTCGCGAACCTCGTGCGCGCGTCGGCCACGATCGTGCGCCAGCCGAGCGACTTGGCGACCGCGCAAAGCGCCTCAGCTGTGTCGATCGCGCCGAAGACCAGCAGCCGCGGCGGCGGCGCATACACGTCCGCGAACACTCGCCTCCCCTCGAGCTCGAAGACGACGCTGTGCCCGGAGCGCAGCAACTCGTCCCCGAGCGGATCTTCCCCGGGACGGACGAGCCGCACCGAGCCGTCCTCCAGGTCGGTGAAGACGACGGCGCGGTCCTCCGAGCGCACGACCTCCAGCAGCGGCTCCAGCAGGGCCGCCGACGGCTCGTCCACCCAGACGTCGATCTCACCGCCGCAGGGAAGGCCGACGCTGAAGGCCATGTCGTCCGTGATGCCGTAGGTGAGCAACCGCGGTGCGCCGCCGTCCAGGATCTCGCGCGCGGACCCGTAGACCTCGGTCTCCACGCATCCCCCCGAAACCGATCCCGCAAGCTCGCCGCCCTCCGAGACCGCGAGCTTCGACCCGACCGGGCGCGGCGCGGACCGGCGCGTAGCGACGACCGTCGCGACCGCCACGCGCTCGCCGCCGGCCCGCCAGCGCTCGATGTCGGTCAGTAGCTCACGCATCGCCGCATCGTAGCCCGGCCACTAGGCTTGACTCCGTGGGAAAGGCGCGCACGATGATCGATCGGCTCGAGGAGCGGCGAGAACGCCACGCGGCGCGCGGGCGCCTGTATCGGATCGGGTTCGCCACCGTCGCGACGGTGGTCCTCCTCGTCGGGATCGTGCTCAGCCTCCCGCTCGTCCCCGGCCCCGGCCTGCCGCTCGTCGCCATCGGCCTGGCGATGCTCGCGCTGGAGTTCACCTGGGCCGAGCACCTGCTCCGCCGGATCGTGCACAGGGTCGACCAGATCGAGGACCGGATCGGCGTAGGCGGGATCCTGGCCCTGGTGGCGGTCGCGATCGCGGTCGGCGCCGCGCTGGTCTACTGGAGGATGTAGCCGGCGACGCGGGTGATGGTGTCGGTGACTTCGGTCGAGAGCGCCAGCACCGCACCGATCACCAGGATCGTGATGACGCCCAGGCTGACGGAGTACTCCGCCATCGTCTGACCGCTCTCGCTGCGTAGTGAGAGGCGTGTCATGACTCTACGAACCCGCGCAAGCCGAAAACTTGCGTCGATTCCCTCGAATCAGTGACAACGGCAGATGACTTCCCCGAGGTGAGAGCGCTCCCGCACGCGGCCGCAACGCGCGCAACTTGGCGCGGCGAGCTTCGCCCGCACGACGAGCGCCCGCATCAGCGTGGCCCAGAGCACGAAGTACGGGCCGATGAATTGTGCGGACATGCCGGTATTTTCGGCAGGAGCGCGCGGTTCTTTAGTCCCTAGGACTAGCTACTTGACGGTGACGATCTGCGTCATCCGGGTCGGGTGGAGCGAGCAGAAGAGGCGGTACGTCCCCGCGCGGGTGAAGCGGTGGCGATACGAGGCCCGCTGAAGGGACGGCGACGCGAAGCCGAACGGCCCGCTCGCCAGCGTCACGTCGTGCTGGAGCGCCCCCACGAAGCGCCAGGTGAAAATCGTCCCGCGGCGCAGCGAGACCCGCTGGTTGCCGAACGCGTACTCGCCGACCCACGTACTGCGGATGTTGCGCGCGAGCGGCCCCCGGGGCTGCTTGAGGAGCGGGAGTCGCATGGACGGAGGTCGTTGAGTCGTCCCGGTCAACGGAATGCTCACCGGCTGGAGACCATCCACGCTTCCGGCTGCGAGGTACAGGATCATGATTCCCATCACCCGCGTGTGCGGCGCCGAGTTCTCGTAGAGGGCCGATAACCGGAGTGTGTCGCCCCGGCGAACGGGCAGGCCCGGCGCGGTCGCGAACGTCGTCATCTGCATCGGCCCCGGCTCGTGCATCACCGGCGTCGGCATCTCGCCGCCCCACGTCGGCAGGGATGTGAACAGGTGGCCGCCCCAGGTGCGATTCGACAGCTCCAGCTGCAGGCCGCCGCCGTGCAGATGGGCGCCGCCGGCCACGAGAAAGCCGCTCTCGGGCATGGTGAAGTCCGTGTGCTGCGCGTAGGAGGAGCGCGGCCCGCCGGTGCCGGGCACGCTGAAGATCGGGTCGGCTCGGCAGTTCCGCACGTCGAGCCAGACCGGCTTCACCGGTTGCAGGCTCTCGCCGGTCGCGTAGCGCACCGTGTAGCGCACGCGAACCGTGTCGGCATGCGCGTGGTGGTTCATCAACATGTAGACGAGGCGCCAGACGTCCGTCGCCTTGTTCGGGTAGCCGTAGCCGTCCGGAAGCGCCAGGGACATGTGTTCCTCGCCCTCGGCGTAGAAC
>JALZOQ010000019.1 GCA_030913835.1 Actinomycetota bacterium
GGCCTCCCCACAGCTCGGGCTTGCGATCGCGGAACGCACGCCAGAGCGACTGGACCGCGCGCAGGCCCGAGCCCCGCTGCGACAAGGCTTGGAAGGCCCGCCAGACGGCGAGGACGTGGGCGCGCTCGCCGCGGACGTCCAGGCTGCCCGTGAGGACGTTGTCGACGGGGCGGCGCTCGAGGTCGAAGAGCAGGTTCATCGAGCGTTCGTCGAAGTAGACCTCAACGTCGGGGTCGGCGAGTTTCTCCGGCCGTGCCAGGAGCCGGCTGTGCCGCGCTTGCAGGGCGGCGTCGCTCGCGTCGCCGAAGTGCAGGCCGAGCGAAATCCCTGCCAGCTCGTGAGCGGCGGCAGCAACGACTGCCGGCGCGCGCTTGGAGAGCTCGTCGACGGTCGCAACGAGCAGATCGGCTGCGGTGTCAGTCGGCAAGGGCACCTCCGGCGAACTCGACGATTCCGCGGGTCGCGAACTCGAATCGCCGCGTTCCGATGTGACCCTCGACCGAGACCGGCCCGATCACCTCGTGCACGCTAAACGGCGCGGTGCCCGTCTCGGACGGGATGACGATCCGTGCGGCGGCTTCGCATGTGAAGTCGAGCGCGACGGAGGCGTCTTCCATCGCGGCGCAGATCACGAGCCGCCGGGAGATCGTAGACATCCGCGGGACGCCGAGCAGAGGCGCCAGCTCCGGCACTTGGACGATGCGTGCCTGGTCGAGCTCACCGCGCACCGCAACGGTCACGCGCCGGCGTGGAAAGTGCCGCAGCAGACGACCGTCGCGCCAGATCATGACGGACGAGGTCGGTGCGTCATCGGGCGCGGGCGGCTGGATCAGGGTGAAGACGATTGCAGTCGGCGGTGCGCGAGTCTTGCCCTCCGCGGGGTCGTTCGCGAAGCCGAAGACCCAGCCGCCGAGCTCTGGCCAGCCCCAGTGCCCCCGGACGCGCTCGTGGTAACCGACCGCGTCGACCGTCTCGTGGAAATCCTCGCCGAAGCGCCAGCGGCCGCGCGCCGCCACACCCGTCTCGGACTGCCAGCGGAGATACTGGTCCGTCGCAAACGGTGCGCATTGACTCGTGCACGGCCGGCTGGTGCGCTCGAGCTCGAGCTCGACGCCGACCGAGCCGCTCGCGCCGAGGATCGCAAGCGGCCCGCGCACCCCGTGGAGATGAGGTTGCCGAAAGGACGACCAGAGCGGCGCCAAGGTGGCGGCGTTGAACTGCGAGCCGCGCCAACCCTGCTCACTTTCATGGAGGAGCAGGATCGACGTGCACCGCTCGCTCCCCCTGGCATCGACACCCGGCCCCAGCCACGCGACGTTCGCCACCATCCCGAAGCGGTCGTCGCGCGACAGGAAGGCGTAGTGCAGCCAACGCCGGTCGAGAACTCGCCGAAATGGAGCGTCGGGAAACGGGCCGGTCGGACCGAGCGCGAGTGGTGGGAGGTGGGGAAGCGGAGCGGTGTTACTGAGCTGAGCGGGAACGGGTCACCTCGGAGGTCGGCATCACGATCGTCGTCGGCAACGCTCCAACGGGTGTCGCTTTACTCGACTTCCCGTTCGTCGTACAGTAACGGGGTTCGTCCGGAAGAGAACGCTTTGCAACCGTACTGAAGGAGTCTGCGCTGGCTGACGGGAAGCCAGGTTCAGACTGCGGTGACGAGGCGCAGCGTGCGTCCGATAGTGGTGGACGTACCCCGGGATCCGACTCGCCGCCCCTGCGGCTGGAGACGACCAACGAACTCGAGAAGCAGCGCGATGACATCTTCGCCCGCCTGAACGCGAACCCCGACGCCGCGCGCATGATGGTCATCAATCCGGTGGCCGCTCTGGCCGAGGTCGGGGTGGAGCTGTCGCCTGCGGTAGGGACGCACGTGCTGCACGCGCTGCAGCATCCGCCGGAGCTCAGAAAGCGGCGGCAGGAGCTCGTCAAGCGGCTCCGCAAGGCGCTCGACGGCGAGCGCCCCAACCCCCGCGATCCCCGCTGGCTGAGTGAGACGCTCTTCGACAAGCTCGGGCTCGAGCCGCTAAGCACGCGCAGCCGAAAACCGGTGTTCAAGCCGGCACTCAACCAGGAGCGCCTCGATCGGCTGGAGCGTCGCCGCCCGGAGCTGCGTCGGGCCGAACTTCCGCGCGTCGAGGGCGGCCTCGTACTCACGGTCGCTCCCTGGCGCGGCGCGTTCCGCCGCCTCGATCTGGAGGCGCCGGTACCCGAGGTGCCGCACGCCCGCACGAAGCCGTCGCGCGTCTCGCTCTCGGATCTCTGGTTTTACAAGGACTCGAGCCCGGTCGCGCGCGACCTGCTCGAGC
>JALZOQ010000025.1 GCA_030913835.1 Actinomycetota bacterium
GTGCCGCCGGGCCGCGCTGCTCGCCCAGAGGACGGCCTCCTCGGTCGCGCCCCGTACCCTCCGGGTACGAGCAATCGTTTGCTTGACGGGAGGCTCCCCGCGGTCGTAGGTTCCGGCGGATGGCGACTCGCCGCTTCGAAGGGCTCCCCCAGCTCCTGATCGGGCTCGTCGCGCTCGCCGTCGCGATCCTGATCGGCGCCCTGGCAGTCGCGAGCGCCGTCAAGACCGTCAAGGGCTCGCGCGACACGATCACGGTCACCGGCTCGGCCAAGCGCCCGATCACTGCCGACCTCGTCACGTGGCATCTCTCCGTGAACTCCGCCGACAGCGACCCGGCGGCCGCCTCCCGAGTGCTGCGCATCAACGGCGACAAGGTGCGCCGCTTTCTCAGCGCGGCGGGCCTCGAAGCGACCGAGCCGCCGGTGGCGACCGAGGAATACGCGGAGAAGCAGGGCGGGGTGCGCGTCACCGTGTATCGCCTGACCCAGGACTTCGACGTGACGACGAAGGAGATCGCCAAGGCCGAGGCGGCCGCGGGGAAGGTCAGCACGCTGTTCGAGCAGGGCATCGCCGTCTCCGCGAATCCGCTCCAGTACGTTTCGACGCAACTCGGAGAAGCGCGCATCGAGGCTCTGAAGGCGGCGACGGCCGACGCGAAGCGGCGGGCCGAGACGCTCGTCGAAGGGCTCGGCGGCAACCTGGGCGCGGCTCGCCGCGCGGACGTCGGCGTCTTCCAGATCACGCCGCGGAACTCGACCGAGGTGAGCGATTACGGGATCAACGACACGTCGTCACCCGAGAAGGACGTGACGGCCGTCGTGACCATCACGTTCGCGCTGGCCGACTAGCAGACGGGCGCGGGCGCGGACAGCCGGCCGAGGTACGAGTAGGCGCCGTTCAGGCCCCGCGAAGGCGTCTCGCGGGCGAACCACGAGAAGAACGCGGGCTCCAGGGGGTGGTACGTGACGCCGTTCGGCATCGGCGCCTCGAACCCGTAGTCGATGAGCGGATCCGTCGAGTCCAGTTGGTTCGAGCACCCATACTGCGGCGCCAGCGCGGACATCCAGCCCGGGACGACGTTGTTGAGGAACGGATCGGTGAGCCAGCCCTCGATCTCGTGGCTGAGGATGTGGACGTCGCTCATGAAGACCTGGCTCTCGCCCTCCTGCGGGGAGAACAGTGCGGGGTTCGTCCACGTGGCGTAGACGTAGGTGCTCGACTGCTGCTTGCCGGTGGCGTCCCGCGTGCCGTCGGCGCCGTGAACGCCGAAGATGCAGCACGCCTCGCCGTCGTAGAGGTAGACGTTCTCGGAGAGGACGATCGGCAAGGTCCCCGCCGGCAGCCTCAAGCTCTTGATCAGCCCTCCCAGCTCGCGGAGAAACCATTGGTAGTCGGCGCGCGCAAATGGGATGCCCGTCGTCGCGCCCATGATCCCGACGCCTCGCTGCTTCGGGACGGTGAGGACTTGCGCGGGATAGACGCGGTCGTTCCGGAGCAGCACGTTGTAGGCGGGATTGCTCCCGCCACTCGACCAGAACATGTCCTTTTGCATCGCGTTGCCGTACTGCGTCGGGTACGTCGGGCCGTTGAACGTGGCGTTCTGGAAGACCGGCGAGGCCAGGGCGAGCGAGACGATGTCGCTCCCCTTCCGGAGCTCGGCGCCTGGGTCGGCGACCTCGAACCGCAAGTCGAGCGGGATGACGACCGTGCGCACCGTCGTCGTGCGCGGCGCCGCAAACGGGCTCGAGCCGATCATCGTGTACGGGTAGATCGTCCCGCCGACGGCGAACGAGGACGTCCACGTCGGCAGGCCGGAAGCCTCGGGCGACGGATTGCCCGTGCGCTCCGTCCGCACCTGGACGGTGCCGGGCATGTCCTTGAAGCGGTGACCGGAACCTGCAGTGGCTGCAGCGGGGAAGGCGACAGCCGCGACGAGCACCGCAAGCGCGATTCGACCCGCCCAGCTCGTCGATCTCGTCATGTCACTCCTCGGAGTAGCCGCGAACGCCTCGCCGGGACCGCCCCGACCGGGAGAGTTTCGGCAGATCTCGCGACGGTCGCTGTCCCTCGTGGGAGGGATCGCTAGGGGATCTGGGTTTCGCAGGTCGCGAAGGTGTCGTTGCCCGGGCCGCCGATGCAGACGTCCGTCCCGGCGCCGCCGGTGATGCCGTCGTTGCCACCGCCGCCGAGGATGCAGTCGTTGCCGCCGTTGCCGTTCATCGTGTTGTTGGCCGCGCTGCCGAGGATGAGCTCGTTCGCCGCACCGCCGGTGTTCCCGATCACGAGCGCGGTGAGCGTGATCCCGGCGCAAGCTGCAGGCTTGAGCGTGTTTGCGGTGATCGCCTGACTCGAGCTGCCGAGGCTCGACGCCGGAACGGTGTTCGCGGCGGTCGAGACGACTGCGACGCCGATCAGGAGCAGCGCGACCACTCCCACCGCGCGCAGCAGGACGGTCACAGCACGGTCGGCGCGATCGACGGGACTTCCTCACCCGAGAGGGTCGGCAGCGGCGCCTCAGGCGTGTACCGGTAGGCGACCCCGCCTTCCTCGACGAGGTACGACTCGCCCTTCGAGTGGCGCTCGTGGAGGATCAGCCGGTCGTAGTGGTCGGCGAGCTGGGCGAGCGCCTCGAAGCTGTCCACGTCGACGACCCAGCCTTCCACAGCGCTGTGCTTCGGCTGGCCGACCGGGACGAGCAGCGAGCGATACCGGGCCGGGATCTGCTCGCCGCGGGCGCCGCCGAGCGGCAGCAGGCCGCCGGCCGCCGCGAACCCGAGCAGGGACGCTAGGACGCCGAGCACGGCGAGGATGCGCGCGAGACCGAGCGACAGCGGGCCTACCGAGGCGTCGAGAGCGGGGCCGGTGACGACCGCGCTCTGAGCCGGGTGTAGGGCGTCGCCTGGCGCGTCCCCGGGGATGGAGGCCGTCGGCTGCTGGAGCTGGAGGTGCAGCTCGTCGAGCGCGAACACGAGCGGAGGCGCGAACGCCACGCTGACGCGGTCGCCGCCGGCGTCACCCTGGACGGCGATGCGCGGTTGGACGGTCACGGTATAGCCGGCGCTGGTCGTTCCCGTCAGACGCTCGACGCTCGAGACCAATGAACGCAGCCGCGCGAGCTGCAGTTGCCCCTGGACGAGGACGTGGTCGCCGCGAAAGCGCCTGGACGGACTCAGCTGCATGGAGCTCTTCCAACCGTTGGCGCCCCGAACCGTGAGGTCCAGGCCCGCCGTCCCCGCGAGCCGTTCAGCCAGCGGAGCGTCGAGCCGGTAGTCGAAGCGCACGTTCACCGCCGGGACGAGGCGCAGGAAGACGGCGTCGCCGGTGACGACCCGTCCGGACGGATACACCGGTCCGCGCGGCGCGGGCGCGGAGTACGAG
>JALZOQ010000040.1 GCA_030913835.1 Actinomycetota bacterium
GCGCCGAGCCGGGCGGCCGCCTGTGCGAAGGCGTCGTCGACGGCGTTGCGGTCGCGGATGTCGCAGGAGAGGCACTGCACCGGGCCTGCGAGCGTCTTCGCGGTCTCCTCGAGCCGCCCACGGCCGCGCGCGAGCAGCGTCAGCGCCGCGCCTTCCGTCGAAAGCCGCTGCGCGACCGCGCGGCCGATCCCCGTGCCGGCCCCGGTGACGACGGCGTGCCGTCCGGAGAAGCGGCCGGCCTCTACGGGTCTACCAGCCTCGGGTCCCGAGCAGATCCACCTTCCGACAAGCTATCCATTCGCCGCCAATGACGGGATCCTCGAACACGAAGGACCTCCTCACTGTCCTAGTGGAATCGGGAGATTCCCCGGCGTCGCCAGTGAGACTCTCGTCGGCAGCGTAGCCGTGTTCGGCTGGAACCCGACCGCCGCACGTCCGTCTTCGCTCTTCGACCCATAGTGGTCGCATCGGCCTTCCGCCCCGGTTTTGGTGAGGATGTACACCGTGGCATCGCTCGGATAGCGGACGCCGCACTCGAGCGCGAGCTCCGAGGGGATCAGACGGCCCCTCGACTCCGGCAGGTTCAGCCAGATCACGACTACAGGCAGCGCGCTGCTGGTCCCGGCGCAGCTGTCGCACATCGGGAAGCGTTTCAGCTTGCCCGCCTCGTAGGCCTCGACTTTCGTGATCACGTAACGCCCGTCGTCCAGCTTGAACTCGGCCACGCTCTCACCTTCGGCGATCACCTTTCCCCTGCTTCCGCCGCAGGCGGCAGCAAGGAGGAGCGTCGCAAGACCAGACGCAATCAGTATCCGGCGCCGGAACGCCGCTCCGCAGGCTCTTTTCACCGCGCCTCCGCGCAAAGCATCCGCCGCGCGGACGCTTGAGTCAAGAGGGCTGTCTCGGTGGTGTTACCAGCCGCGGGTCTCGAGCAGCTCTTCGGGTGCTAGCGTCGCGGTGGAGAGCCCGCTCATCGCGTCGCCGAGGCCCTGCGAGACGCGGGCGAGCACGTCCGCGTCGGCGTAGTGCGTCGTTGCCTCGACGATCGCCTTCGCGCGCTGCTCCGGATTTCCCGACTTGAAGATCCCGGAGCCGACGAAGACGCCGTCGGCGCCGAGCTGCATGCAGAGCGCCGCGTCGGCGGGCGTCGCGATCCCGCCGGCGGTGAACGTCACGACGGGCAGCCTGCCGTTCTCGGCCACCCAGCGCACGAGCTCGGCGGGAGCCTGAAGGTTCTTCGCCTCGCTGTACAGCTCGGTCTCGTCGAGCGAGCCGAGCCGCTTGATCGCGCCGAAGACCGAGCGCATGTGCGTGACGGCGTTGACGATGTCGCCCGTGCCCGCCTCGCCCTTCGTGCGAATCATCGCCGCGCCCTCGCCGATGCGACGCAGGGCCTCGCCGATGTTCGTGCAGCCGCAGACGAACGGGACGGTGAACTTCCACTTGTCGATGTGGTGGGCCGTGTCCGCGGGGGTCAGCACTTCGGACTCGTCGATGTAGTCGACCTCCAGCGCCTCGAGGATCTGCGCCTCGACGAAATGCCCGATCCGCGCCTTGGCCATGACGGGAATCGTCACCGTCTCCTGGATCTCGCGGATCTTGTCCGGATCCGCCATGCGCGCGACGCCGCCGTCGCGGCGGATGTCGGAGGGAACACGCTCGAGTGCCATAACCGCGACCGCTCCCGCGTCCTCGGCGATCCGCGCCTGCTCGGCGTTCGTCACGTCCATGATCACCCCGCCCTTGAGCATCTCGGCGAGGCCGCTCTTCACCCGCATGGTGCCGAGGTCAGCCACGGCCATATCCTAGCGACCGTGTTCCCCTGGGACTCGGACTGGCAGGGACGACTCGATCGACGCTCGCTCGAGTCGGACGCTCTGCGCGGCAATCCGCTCGGCGACCCGCACGTGCGGCCGATCTACGTCTACGTGCCGCCGGGCTACGACGACGAGCCGGAACGGCGATATCCGTCGGTGTACGTCCTCCAGGGCCTCACGGGTCAGGTCGACATGTGGCTGGCGCGGGAGCGCTGGGGTGTGCGCAACTACCCCGAGCTGGCGGATGAGCTCTTTGCGCGCGGGGACGCGCCGCCCTGCATCGTCGTCTACGTCGACGCGTGGACGCGGGTCGGCGGCAGCCAGTTCGTCGACTCGCCTGCGGTCGGCCGCTACCACACGTATCTCTGCGACGAGGTCGTCCCGTGGGTCGATCGCGAGTACCGGACGCTCGCGGCACCGGCGCACCGCGGCGTCCAGGGGAAGTCGAGCGGCGGCTACGGGGCGCAGATCACCCCGATGCTGCGACCCGACCTCTTCGGCGCCCTGGCGTCGCACGCCGGCGACGCGCTCTTCGAGTACTGCTTCCTCCCCGAGTTCCCCGCGGCGGCGCGCGCGCTGTCGCGCGAGTACGACGGCTCGCCGCGCGCCTTCTGGGAAGACTTCTGGGCCCGCAGGCCGCACGACAAGCCGTCCGACATGCCGCTGGTGGGCGTGCTCTCGATGGCGGCGTGCTACTCGCCGAACGAGGACGGGTCGGTCGAGCTGCCCTTCGACCTGCCGAGCGGGCGCCTGCGCGACGACGTCTGGGCAAGCTGGCTCGAGTGGGACCCGGTGCGGATGGTGCCACGCTACGCGGAGGCGCTCCGCGGCTTGCGCGGCGTGTACCTCGACGCGGGCACGCGAGACGAGTTCTCCCTCGACGTCGGCGCCGGCGCGATGCACGAGGCGCTCGGCGCGGTCGGAGTCAAGGCCTGGTTCGAGCTTTTCGAGGGCGGCCACTTCGGGATCGACCACCGTTATCCGCTCGGGTTGCGGTTCCTCGCGGAGCGGCTCGCCGTCACGGCCTAGGCTCGCGTCGTTACACCTCTGTCACGGTGTCGGACACCGCGACGAGAGCTGCGCCCGGACGTGACCGGACCGTGACGAACGAAGGAGCTAGGCGAGCTCGCGCTCGAGCACTGACGCGAGCGCTGTGAGCGCGACGCGCGTCTCGGCGAGGCGCGGCTCCCGCGTCGTCAGCCGCTGGAGGCCCATCCCCGGGAGGAGCAGCCCGCGGGCGAGCGAGCGCGACGAATCCTGGATCGCGAGCCAGAGCTCCATCGTCAGCGACAGCGCGACGAGCGTGACAGCGAGCGGCGTGTAGAGCGCGGGCGCGAACGGCCAGAGCCGCTCGGCGAAGATCGTGACTGGAGCCGCCAGCGCGGCGAAGTTCGTTCCGCAGCGCGGGGCGAAGCGGCTCGGGCGGGCTGTGCCGGACCACGTCTCGCCGAGGCAGCGCGCCTCGGCCGCGCCGATCGCACGATGCTCCGCGCCGTGGAGATTCAGGGTCCGGCCACGCAGCATCCAGCCGAGCAGTCCGACCGTGAGGACGATGCCCACCGGCGTCCGCGACCATTCCGGTGCGAGGATGAGCAGGAGCGGTGCGAGCACGGCCAGTAGGAGCAGGTAGCGCTCACGCCGGCGGGCGACACCGCTGCGCCGGAAGAGCGGGGACAGCGACGCGACGAGCCGAACGAGCCCGCGAAGCAGCGGAATCCGCTGCAGGGACTCGCGCGGCGTGGGCATGTCGCCGGTGCGGACCGAGCCGTCAAGGCCCGCGAACGCCCAGAAGCGCTCGCTCACGATGACGACGCCGTCCGGCCGGGCCATGCCGCCGAGCCGCGGCAGCGTCGCCTCCGCGTCGGCGCGCGCCAGTACCTCCGGAATCGCTCGCAATGCGTCCACCTACGGAGGATCGCCATTGCAAGGCCGCCCGGCAAGTGCCGGGCGGCCCAAATCGGTCGAGCGTTGGTCCTACTGGTGGCGGTTTACCAGCGGCCGCGGGAGAAGAAACCCAGCAGCGCGAGGATCAGAATCACGATCAGGATGATCCAGAGAAGGCTCATTCCGGTCCTCCTTTCAGATCGATCGTCGTAGACGGTTTGGTCGTACCTCAGGGGTAGAACGTGAAACCCTGCGGAATGGTCACGCGGCCTGCGCGAATCCCGCTCTACAGGCGCCGAAGATTAAGTTCGTGTCGAGCGGCACGACGGTGAGCTCGGGCGGGGGCCGGCGTACGAA
>JALZOQ010000051.1 GCA_030913835.1 Actinomycetota bacterium
CAGCTCGGTCACTCGACGCTCCTGATCTCGATCACGACGCGCACGTCGGGCGCGGGGTGGGGTGCGAGGGGGAGGGTGATCGTCAGGAAGCCGTTCTCGTACCGCGCCTCGGCTGCCTCGACGTCGACCGGCACCGACAGCGAGACGTGGCGCTCGAAGGCGCCATAGTCGATTTCCATCTGCTCGTAGATCTGGCCGCTCACTTCTGGGCGCGGCCGTTCGCCGACGATCACGAGGCCCTGGCTGCTGGCGAGGACGCGCACGCCTGCAAGGTCGGCTCCGGCGAGGTCGACGACGACCGTGAGGCTGCGCGGATTCTCAGTGCGGTAGCAGTCGACCTGAGGCCGGAAGCCGCGGCGCATCCCCGAGAAGGGGAAGACCTGCCAGAGATCCGCGAAGAGCTGCTCGATCTCCTCGGCCGCGTGCTCGATGTCGCGCCGCTTGCTCACTAGCTCACAGTACCCCGCTCCCCCGGTTTTGCCTCCTCCCGGCGCCGCCAGAGCTGCCGCGCGCTACCGGAGCGCTGCCCAGACGACTATCGCGACGACGACCAGGAGCGGGATCCAGGCCAAGCGCAGGACGCTGAAGGCGCGCTGCTCGCCTGGGCGTGGGCCAGGCTCCGGGACGAAGGGGTCGCGCTGCGGCGTCGGCTGGCGCGGGATGTCGTCCTCCCCTTCGAGCACCTGCGGCGTGTGTTGGACTTCTCGCTCGTCGGTCATTGCGTCTCCTCTCGGAGCGCCCGCTCGAGGTAGGGCTCGATGCCGAGGCGCTGCTTGAATCGCTCGTAGGCCTCTCCATTCCCCGTCGAGCCGGATTTCACCGCGCGGATCAACAGGTTCTTCGCCGTGTGCTCCAGATCGACGAACTCGACGACCTGCACGTCGTAGCCGGCGCGCTCGAGCAGCTCGGCCCGCGCGGCGTCGGTGACGAGCGCCGCGAAGCGCTCCTTGAGGATTCCGTGGCGCAGGAGCGGTGCCAACGACTCGTCGGAGATCTGCCCGAGCAGCTCGTGCTGGCAACACGGTGCCGAGAGGATGACCTCCGCGCCCCAGCGCACCGCTTTCTCGAGCGCGGCGTCTGTCGCCGTGTCGCAGGCGTGCAGCGAGACGACCAGATCAGCTGCGTCGACGCCGTCGTAGAGCGCGATGTCGCCGACCGCGAAGCTCAGCCGCTCGTATCCGAGCTTCCGCGCCAGTGTGTCGCAGCGTGCGATCACGTCGTCCTTCAGATCCAGCCCGAGGATCTCCACGTCGAGGCCGCGCAGCTCGACGAGCAGGTGGTGCAGAGCGAACGTGAGGTACGACTTGCCGGAGCCGAAGTCGACGACCCGCAGGCGCCGGTCGCGAGGGAGGTGGGGGACGACGTCGTCGACCAGCTCGAGGAAGCGGTTGACCTGGCGGAACTTGTCGTAGCGCTGCGCGCGCACCTTCCCCTCGGGCGTCATCACGTCCAGCTCGACCAGGAATGGGACCGGCGTGCCCTCAGGGATCAGGTAGCGCTTGCGGCGGTTGTGTGCGAGCTCGGCCGGCTTTGACGTCGGCGGCCGCGGGAGCACCTTGACGCCGTCGAGCACCTGGTAGTCGTGCTCGGGTGTCTGGATCAGAGCCTGGCGGAAGTCGTGCTTCACGAGGTGCGCGAGTGTGGCCGCCGCCTCGTCCGGCAAGAGGTTCGCGTGCGTGGCCTGCCCGCCCTGCACGTACTCGAACTGGTAGCGGAGCTCCTCGTCGATCAGGACGGGCTTGGCCGTGACGCGCGTGTAGGCGCTGTCCTTGCGCGGCTTCGAGAGCACGGCGCGCGCGAGACCCTCCTCGAAGTACTGCGTGACATCCACAACGAATTCCTAACACGTGATTCATCGTCTGAAATGACCGGTCGATCCAAATTCCTTACACAGGATTCACCACGCCTGAACAGGCCGGCCCTAGGGTCGGGTTATGCGCTTCCTCGTCACCGCCTTCGGTCTTCTGACGATCGTCCTTCTCGTCGCGCCCCAGCCGTAAGCTGCCGATAGTTTCGGGCGAGTGAGGCTCTTCGCTCGCTTCTACCGGTTGGTGTGGGGCGCCGACGTCGATCGAGCGCTCCGCCCGATCCTCGCAGTTCAGTTCGCCGGCTCGCTCGCCGGATCCGTTGCGTGGATCTTCATGGGGATCTGGGCGAAGGTCCACCTCGGCGCGAGCGACCGCCAGCTGGCCGTCACCTTCCTCGTCGGCGCTCTGCTCGCGGGGCTCTCGTCGTACGCCGGCGGCCACGTCTCGGACCACGTGGGCCGGAGGCCGATGATCCTGTTCGGCTGGGGGATCCAGACGGTGATGCTCCTGGGCTTCCTTGCAGTCGGCGACCACCTGTTCGCCGGACTGACGCTGGCGGCCCTCGCACCGGCCCTCGGCTCGATCGGGCGTGCCGCCGACACCGCGATGGTCGCGGATCTGGTCCCGCCGGAGCGGCACGAGGCGGCCTACGCGTCCGTCCGCATCGCGGCGAACATGGGGGTCGTGTTCGGCCCGCCGATCGGCGGCTTCCTCCTGCTCGGGAATCATTGGCCGATCTTCTTCCTCGGCGCCGCCCTCATGTCGGCCGCGGCCGCGTGGATCGCCTGGCGCTATCTGCCGCGAAGGGGCGAGTTCGCTCCCGAGAGCCCGCCCGACCGCGGTTCGTGGGGCGTGATCCGGCGCGACGGGGCGTTCCTGCTCTTCATGGCGTCGTCGGTGCTCGCGTCGATGACGTACGTCGCGTACGAGGTGCTGATGCCGATCTCGCTGACCTCGTCGCACGGGATGGAGCCGGCCGTGTGGGGCTTCCTCGTGATCGCGAACCCGATTCTCGTCACGGGCCTGCAGCTGCGG
>JALZOQ010000070.1 GCA_030913835.1 Actinomycetota bacterium
GCTCACGGCGCCGCTCCTCGGCGTCGGGTCGCTGCTCCTGACCGGACGGCGCTGGGCGCTTCCTGTCGGGCTCGTCTACACCGGCCTCGCCGTCGGGATCGCGGTGTCCGTCCCGCTCGAAAGCGCGATCGCCGGCACGAGCGTCCCGGACGCCCAGGACGCCCTCTCCTTCCTCCCCACGCGCCTCGTGGCGGTGCTCGGGAACTCGCTGGGGACACTCGCGGTCGTCGCGGTCGCGGTCGCGAGCCTCAGGCGCCGACCGCTCGGCAACGCGCTGATCCTCGTCGGCGTCGGGCTCGCAGCAGCCGGGACCGCCGCCGGAGGGCTCGGCGTCGGCGGCGGCGCGGTCTTCATCGCACTGGCCGCCTGCGCGCTGTATGGGGGCTTCGTGGCGCGTCCGGGCGCCGTTAGGAAAGGCCGTGCGCGGACAGCAGCTTCGTAGCCAGCGCTTGCAGCTTCATCCGTTTGCTAACCTTTCGCGCCGTCGGGCGTCCTAGCCCCCGAACGCGTCAGGATTGCGGCAACTTTCCGGGCGCGTGCTGGCGTTTCATCCAATTCAGGGGCTCTCATGCGGCACATACTCGTTCTCACGGCGGCGTGCGCCTGCGCGCTCACGGCCGCCCTCGTCAACGTTCATCCCGCGCCGGCGGACCCGACGCTCCTGCCCAACCCCGCCGACCTGCAGGAGAAGATCGACGCGTACCGGAAGGTCTCGTGGCGCTGGCAGAGACTGATGGGCCGGCCGCTGACGATTCGGCTCCCCGCGCCCCGCCCGCCGCTCGAGCAGCGCGTACCGCTCTGGAAGGCGCACGCGACCAAGATGCGCCGGCTCGCCCAGCGTCCTCCCCACCGGCGCGAGTGGCTGTGCATTCACCGCTACGAGGGCCGCTGGAACGACCCGAACGCCCCGTACTACGGCGGGCTGCAGATGGATCGCAGCTTCATGGCGACGTACGGGCCGGAGCTGCTCCGGCGCAAGGGCACCGCCGACCACTGGACGCCGCTCGAGCAGATGTGGGTCGCCGAGCGCGCTCACCGCTCGGGACGCGGCTTCTACCCGTGGCCGAACACGGCTCGCTACTGCGGTCTCATCTAACCGAGCCGCCCCAGGGCGGCGCTTGAATTCCAAACGTTAACGAGCTTGAATCGATAGCTCGGACAACGGGAGCGAGAGAGACGCGCCGCGAAAAGTCGGCGCCACAGGCGGAGGGGCGCAGGCGACAGCGTTCCTCTCCGCTGGATCCACGGAGGCAATCCCAAGCGGCAATCCGCGCGGCATCAGGACTTGGCGAGCCACGCCTCAAACAGCCGTCCAACTAGCTGCAGGGCCTCCTGGTACGTAACAGGCTTGGCCGGGAGCGACACGTCCGGATGCCGATGATGATTCGCCGTCTGCGTGAGACGGCTGCGCATTGACGCGCCGATGACCGACTCGACGAGCTTTTGGCCGCCGAGGGCTTTCTTGATGGCCTCGTACGCCTTGTAGAGGTCGAACCAGTCGGCGGCGGTCGCGTACACGCTGAGCGCCTCCTGCAGTTCGGTATTGCCATCGAGCTTGGCTAGCCAGTCTCCTAAGGGATCGGGAGGAGGCGCGACTGGCTTGCCGTCCGGCCCGAGGTGTTGGTCAACAGCGCTAGCAGTGACTCGAATTTCAACCGTCGCCGCGTCGTAGAACTCGCGGCCACCTCCCGCCTTGAGCTTCGCCACGCCCCCGAACCGAACCACGTCAAGTGCACGCCCGTCCACCCGCAAGAGCGCATTTACCTGGTTGACCCGTGCGCGACCGAGCGCATCGACCTCTTCCGGCTTCGCGAGTTGCTGCCACGACTGTCGAACGAGGAAGGTAGCGCCCGAGACTTCTCGGATTTCGTCGCGGTTGGAAGCGCGACGGCCAACCGCTCGAGCGCACCGCCGGCGCCCTCTACCTGAACTGCCCACTCGTCCACGAGGTGAGCGTAATGTCGACCTTAGATCCGCGTGAGCGGCGGCTTCCACTCGCGTTTGAGCGCGTCCTCCAGATCCTTCGCTGAAGGCTCGTTCTCACACTCGACCCAGGCCAACTCGCACTCGCGGATCCAGTCGGAGACGCGCCGCGCATCACCGTCCGTCGGCAGGTACCGCCGAGTCTTGATGTCGGCGGCATTGGCGATCTCGAGGAACTGCGCGACGTTCCGGCGCATCGCGGAGTTGGTCATCGACTTGCCTGTACTCAAGTGGCAGTCCCAGAGGCGCGAACGCAGGCTCGTCGCCTTCCCTACGTACATAGCAGCGTCATCGCGATAGAGCGCGTAAACGCCCGCGTCGAGCGGAATGCCCGCGCGTGTCAGGCCCGGCACCGCTCGCCGTTCGAGGGCGTTCATGTCCCTCCAGCTGCTCACCGCGGTACTCATCACGTGACCTCAACGACCACGGACACACCTCAACCCTGATGAAGTGGGCCTACGGCGTAGCGTCGTGTCGACGCGGCCACACCTGCGTCGGCGCGTACGCATTTGCGCGGACGGCCGCGACGACAGCGGCGATAGCGAACGCGATCGCGAGAACGACGACGAAGACGTTCACGCCGACGACGAGCGTGATCACCGCTCCTCCGACAGCGGCACCCGCGAGAACGGACACGGCGACGCGCGGGCGGCGGCGTATCGTGACCGCCGCGACGACTCCCGCCGCACCGAGGAGCAGCGCCGCGACGAGGAGGGCCGCGTGCATTCCTTCGGCCGTGGCCACGCTCCCCGCGTCGCCTGGAGCGAACGAACGCGGGCGCGGCGGCGCCGACGAGCCGCGGTTCACGCCCGTAAGCGACAGCACCTCAGCGACACCGCCAGCGGTCGCCATGACGACTGAGGCGACGCCAAGCACTGAGCCCATCGCGGTGCGGCGCCGCGCAACGCTGAGATCGGAGCTGCAGTAGCGGCACTTCACTGCGTTGAACCGAATTGTTTCCGCGCAGAAGGGACACGCCTTCGTGTCGGCGTGAGGATCGGGGGCCGCGGCAGCTACGGTGGAGCCCGTCGGCTGGTCGCCGACACGATTGACAGGGGCATGCTGCGGATCCCTGCGGCTACTCGGGGACGTCTTCGCCATGCTCCGTGCATCGGGCGAGGCACGCCCGATAAGTGACGCGATATCTCGCGACCGACGCTCGCGAACTGCTAACGATCAGGCGGATGCCGTTCCGCTCGCGCCGACTTCTGAGGTTTGTGGCGATGACCGTCCGCCACGCGAGGCGACGGCGATTGTCGGTCAAGTAAGGATCCGACCACCGCAGGCGGGTGAGCGAGTTCGCATCGCCGGTAGGTCGGAACCCTAGCCCCAACTGAAGGTGCGGCGGAGGGCCCGCATCTCGACTCGTGACGCTGACTTCGACGCCTTTCGCGCGCGCCGGCACGACGATCGGGACGTAGTGCGCGGCAAGGCCGTTGATCGTCTTGTCGACGCTGCGCGCCCGGGGGACAGCCTGAAGCGTGTATCTGACAGGTGGCGGTTGCGCTCGTGGCCTGTATTTGATCCGAAGGAGTCCCTCGGCGAGGGTGCGCATCTCGAGATAGAGCGCGTCGCGACCGACGCCGAAGATGCCGCCGCGTTCGTAGATCTCGGCGAAGACATCCTCGAGTTCCGTGAGGCCAAGTCTGAGGGGCCTACCAGCAAGATGCACGTTCTGGAGACGCTCGAACAGCAACGTGATCGTCCCGTACTGGTCGTGCGTGGAGCCCCAGAAGAGGGTGCCACCGTAGCAACGGTCGCAGCCCTGACCCCTCTCACCGCCGTGGTACAACGAGAGGTGGGGCTCGCGGAACCAGCGGTCGACGTTCCGCAACAGACTCTCGTGGTCGACGCCTTCGAAGAGGAAAGCCATGGTGTTCGCCGTGCCCTCGGCGATCCATCGGGGCACACCCCCGGGGACGTAATTGAACTGGACGACGTGGAACAATTCGTGCGCCACGGTGTGCCGGAGGCCGCCGTGGATCCGCGGGCGCTCGAGCCGAGGGTGGATGAGTAGAAAAGCCCCGTCTTCGCCGCGCTCGGGTGTGATCGCGAGGCCTGGACTTGGCATGTCTTTCACGTAGATGTCGAGGTCCTCGTTCGGGTTCGAGCGGCCGGCGGCGTCGCAGAACGAGGTGTCGAAGCCGCGGAGGCCTTTCCCGCGGAAGGAGGGGTTTGCGTAGAACGCGATCGCCTCGTCGGCCGCTGCCGCGATCTGCTCGACGTAGTCCGGGTATCCATCGCGATCTGCGTCTCCCGCGCGAGGAGCGTCCGCGCCCGACGTGACGAAATGCACGACGACATGCGCACCCCTGAACTGAAGTGCCGGTGCGCGGAAGCCGTCGGCGCCGCCGCTCGTTGGCCTCGAGACGGCGCCCCCACTCGATTCGAGCGGGCAACCGACAGCGGTTTGCGCGCCGCCACCCCCGGGGGCCGCGACAGCCACCGCGTCGCCGACCGGGATTGTGAGCGGGATGGCAAGCGCCAGCGGAACCGCACACATCGGCAGCCGCCGGCGAGCCGTGTGCAACCGCCGCGTGCCCCGGCGACTCAGTAGGTGCGGCACTTCGCGGGGCTACCCGTGGTGTAGCCGCGTGTGAACCACGACACGCGGAGCCGCGCCGATCCGTGCGCGGTCGGATCGTTCGCAGGTGTGCCCGGAACGTCGCCGATCCGGCGGGCGAGCCGGATCGCCTTCTCGATGTCTCCAGCCTCGAGCAGCCCGCGCGCCCAAGTAGATCGCGCCCAAACGCCAGCGAGGCAGTCCGCCTGCAGCTCGATCTGCATCGACGTCAGCTTGCGATCGGCGAGGATACCGAGACGCCCCTGGAGATGATGCGCCGCTTCATGAGCGACGACGTACGCGAGTGCGAAATCCTCCGCAGTGAACTCGGAGCGCGGAAAGATGAACCGCTTGAGCCACAGCAGCGGGAGATAGATCGTTCCGTTCCCGTCGTCTTCGCAGTAGAACGGTCCGATCGCGCTGGCGGATGTGACAGGACCACCTGCGCATCTGGAGCGGGCGCGTCGGCCGCTCGAGATTTGGATCGACCGCGGCGCCACCCACTTCAGCCCAGCCGCGCGGACCGCGCGGCCCCAGAACCGGTTGACGTCGCCGGTTGTCCACTGCAGAAAGGCGCTGAGGACCCGGCCGGCTGAGGGCGTAAAGCAATTCGGGTCGTCAGGAGGACACGCACGCGTCGGCGGGGGCGTGTCCTCGGTGGCGACGACGGCTCGAGGCATCTTCGCAAGGGCCTGCTGCGGGTTCCGAGGCACGGCGGACGCGCTGAACGCCGCCGAACGAACTTTCGGACCCGGCGCCGCCGCCGCCGCGACCGTCGTCCCACCAAGGGACAGTAGGGCAACGGTCACGAGGGCGAAGCGTTTGGCGCGAACTGGCCCGCTCATCGACGTCGGTCCGTCAGCGGAGTTCTACGGTACCGCGCGTCCCTAAGCGCCGGAGTTCCGATCCCAACTCCCGTTGTAGTGCCCCCACAACGAAATCCACCCGAGGCGGTCGAACGCGCAACTGATGCGGACGGGGCAGTACTTGAATTTCACGGTGGCCTTGCTGTAGTGGCCACCGTTCACGTGACCGTTCCAGACGTACCAGTAGTTCGAGACGTTGCTCGCGCCGCCCCACTTCCAGCCCGCCGTGGCCGCGGCCGTGCTCACCCACGGGTAAATCTCGATCCCCGTCGCGCGCGTGACCCAATTTCCATTCCAGCAGAACTGCTTCTTGATTGTCACCTGCAGTGACGTGGTGCCCCACGCGCTTTTCCAAGCGAGCCGGTTGTTGATCCACGCGCAGTATTCGGCCGCCGCCGCACCGCGAACCGGTCGGATCGTCTTTGCGCTGCTCGCCGGCTTTGCCGCGGGCTCGACTTGGTACGTCGATCTGGTCGTAACCGGAACGCCGAGCATGAGGCGCGGGTTTGCCAGAGCTTTTTCGATCTGCTGCTTTGTCAAGCCGCCAACTGTTCCAGCCCCTGCGATGAACGCCGCGCGCACCTCGGGCGTTACGCGTCGAGCGGGCGCACCGACGGCCGAGCGCGGCGGGTTTGACACTTTCGCGGGCCCGGAAAACGCCGGGGCGTAGTTGGTGATGGGACGCGGCTTAACCCGATCTGCGAGCGACGCGGCCATGACCGCTCCACCCGTGACCCCTGCCGCGACCGCGACCGCTGCTCCAACCTGCGCGTATCTCGAAACCGGGACACGAACCTGCCTCAGCGCGCGCAATGCCACGCGTGAACCGTGCAACCGCCGCATGCGTTTCTCCTTCCGCCCGTCGCGCCCGCGCAGACCCCCGCGGATCGACGCGAGTATGTCGCGACGCCGCTGAGCGTGTCAAGCCGCCCCCACCTGCGGCGGCGCGCGATCGCGAACCGAAGATCCGGTTGACGCGCCCGTAAGTCGCAGTAGGACCGCGGTCGCGCGGCAGCTTCCGTCCGCACTCCGAAGTCGGAGTTGTCCTCGGCCGGGCGCGCCGACGCGTCGCTGTGGTCGATGCCCGGGCACCGCGGGATCTCCGGCGGCCCAAATGCAAGGGTTTCTCTCCCGCGACGGAATGGCGCCGACCGACCTGTTGGCCACGGCGACGTGGCTCGCGTGTGGAATCCCAAGACCGGTCGCCCGGTTGGGAGGTTCAGGAACCACCGGGGGCACGTTACAGCCCTTCCTTCAGCAAGGACAGCAGGGTCGTCGTCACCGGAGGCAACGACCGGACCGCACGAGTCTGGAACGTCCGGACGCAGAAAGAAGTCGCCCGGCTGGACGGTCCGGCTCCGGTACGCGCGACGGCGTTCAGCCCGACGAGGCCCTGGGTAGCCACCGGCGGCCCGGAAGGAGTCGTGCGCGTCTGGAACTGGCGGACCGGACGGCTCCTGGGAGTGCTGCGGAACCACGCGGACTATGTCAACGCCGTCAGCTTCAGCCCGGACGGCAAGCTCATCCTCTCCGCCAGCGACGACCGCACGGCGAAGCTCTACGGCTGCGAGACGTGCGAGTCGATCCGGCCACTGCAGCCACTGATCGACCGCTACGAGCGTTACTTCGGCGAGGGCCGATGAGTCTGGGCGCCGTCGCAGACGCTAGGCGCGCAGCTTGTCCCGCACAAGGTCGCTGACGACCTTCGGGTCGGCCTTGCCCTGCGTCTCCTTCATCACCTGGCCGACGAAGAAGCCGAGCACGCCTTCCTTGCCACCGCGGTACGTCTCGACCTGGCCGGGATTGGCGGCGAGGATGCGCTCGACGAGGGGCTCCAGCTCGGATGTGTCCGTCACAGCCGCCTCGGCGAGGTAGCGCTCCGACGAGAAGCCGGGTTCGCCGCTGGCCGCGAGCGCCTCGGTGAACGCGGCTCTCGGGATTGCGCGGCGCGCCTCGATCAGCTTCGCGAGCTCGGCGGCGACGACGGCCGAGGGGTCGACGCCGGCGGCGACGAACTGATTCGCGAGCACCTTCGCGCTCTCGGACGGATCCGCGCCCGCGTCGACCACGCTCTCCCACAGGCCGTCGAGCCCGCCGGTGACGAGCACCTGAGCGCTGTCGAAGCCGACCTGCTGCGCCAGGCGCCGAACCCGTGACCCGGGATGCTCGGGCACGTCCGCGCGGATCCGCTCGACGAGCTCCCGCTCGGGCGCGAGCGGGATCAGGTCGGGCTCCGGGAAGTACCGGTAGTCGTCCGCCTCTTCCTTCTGACGGCGCGGCGACAGTGTGCCCGTAGCAGCGTGGAAGTCGTAGGTCTGCTGGATCACGTCGCCGCCTGACTCCCAGACCTCGATCTGCCTCGCGACTTCGGCGTCGATCCCGCGCGCGATGAAGTTGAAGGAGTTCATGTTCTTGAGCTCGGTGCGCGTGCGGAAGCCCTCCTCGCCGGCCTTGCGCACGGAGACGTTCGCGTCCACGCGCAGCGTGCCCTTCTCCATCTCGGCGTCGGAGATCCCGAGCTCGACGATCGTCTGGCGCAGCAGCTGCAGGAAGCGCTTCGCGTCGTCGGCCGAGTGAAGGTCCGGCTCGGTGACGATCTCGACGAGCGGTGTGCCGCCGCGGTTGAAGTCGACGTTCGAGTGGGCGGCGCCGACGATGCGCCCGCCCTCGCCGCCGACGTGGATGGTCTTTGCCGCGTCCTCCTCGAGGTGGGCTCGGGTGATCCCAACCTCGACGTCGCGCTCGGCGCCCGGGACGGTAAAGCTGCCGGCGAGGCAGAGCGGCTGGTCGTACTGGGAGATCTGGTAGCCCTTGGGGTTGTCGGGATAGAAGTAGTTCTTGCGGGCGAAGACGGCGGTGTCGGCTATCTCACAGCCGAGCGCGAGGCCGAGCCGGATCGTCCACTCGACCGCTTGTCCGTTGGGGACGGGCAGCGCGCCCGGGTGCGCCAGGCAGACCGGACACGTCTGCGTGTTGGGATCGCCGCCGAATCCGTTCGCGCAGCGGCAGAACATCTTCGTCCGCGTCTTCAGCTGGACGTGGATCTCTAGGCCGATGACGGGTTCCCAGCCTGTCATCAGCGAAGCCGCTCCGGGACGAAATCGAACTCGAGCGCGCATTCGAGCGCGTGGCCGACGTGGAAGAGCGTGTTCTCTGAGAACTGCGGGCCGACGAGCTGCAGCCCGACCGGCAACCCTTCCGAGAGGCCGCAGGGGATCGAGAGGCCCGGCAGCCCGGCCATGCAGGACGGGATCGTCAGCAGGTCCGAGAGGTACATGGCGAGCGGGTTCTCGGTGCGCGCGCCGAGCTCGAATGCGACCGTCGGCGAGGTCGGCGAGACGAGGACATCGAAGCGCTCGAACGCCGCCGCGTGCTCGCGGGCGATCACCGTCCGCACCTTCTGCGCCTGGCCGTAGAAGGCCTCGTAGTAGCCCGCCG
>JALZOQ010000265.1 GCA_030913835.1 Actinomycetota bacterium
CGGCAGCCCCTCGTAGCGGAAGCGGGCGAGCCTCGGATTCCGCGCCAGGCGGCTCGCGGCGGCCGTGCTGATCGTGAACACGACCTTCCCCGCGGGCGTGCGGCTGCCGCGGAAGACCACCGGCCTCGAGACGACGAGGATCCGGTGCCGTCCCTGGCCCCCGGTCGCGTGCAGCGACCTGGCGAGCGAGCGAGCAGCCGAGCGGGCGCCGAGGTCACCCGCCACGACGACCACATTGCCGTCCACCGGCTTCGGCCATGCGCCCACGACGACCGGCTGGCTCATTCTCCCGTTCGCCCAGCTGCGGAAATCCCACCACTCGACGTCGCCGTCCCTAAGTCGGACCTCGGCGGCACTGCGATCGCCCTCGAGCCCGTTCACGAAGTAGAACCAGTCGCGACGGGCTCCGATGCTGCCGTCGAGCCCCGCGATCGACTTCACGAAGCGCCCGCCGTAGCGAGTCTTGATCGTCGCGACGCGGTCGAGCGCCTGCATGGCGGTCAGACCGGCGGGGACCGTGTGGACGGCGAGGACCTGCCGGCCCCGATCCCGCGTGATCCAGACTTCTGCCGTTCCGTTTCCGGCGCCCGCACCGCCGCCGCAGGCGGCCGCCACGACGGCGGCGGCTGCGACGGCGACAGCTTGCAGTCTCACGTGATCGCTTGCGAGCGGATCGACCCGACGCGCGTGGCGCGGACAAGCCCGTGCTTGCCCGTTATGCAGGCGCGCCCGTGGGACGTCCGGATCCTCCGGCGACCGCTGGTGAGGATCGACCCGGCAGCGCGCGTCCGCTGGCCCTTGTCGTCCTGCTGCCAGACCTGGTAGCAGCGTTTCCCGACCCGCCGGAGATCGAGCGTCATCGGCCCGACCCCGTTCGCGTCGAACTCGGCGTAGTACCAGAGGACGGTGTCGTTGTTCTTGAGCTGGACGGCGTCCGCGCCGACGGGCGGGAGCGCCCCGTTGACCTTGAACACCCAGCCCCCGTTGCCCGCCGCCGGGAAGCGGCCGATCTGGTCGACGTAGCTGCCGAACGAGGTCTGCTGGACGTGGTAGTAGAACTCGCCGATCGTGCTCGCCGTCTCGAGCGCGTCGAGAGCGGTTGCGGACACGGCGACGATGGGCTGGGTCGCCCCGTAGATCGTGGTCGTCCTGCCTTCGACACGGACGCGCGCGTCGACTGCGAGGGCGGCCGGAGCCACGAAGAGCGCCACGAGGATCGAGGCGAGGAGTGCGCGAGAACGGTGAAACAACGAATCCTCCCTTCCGCGAGGGGTTCGAGTTCTCGGCGAACGGCAGGTCTTCTGACTCGGGGTTCCCTCTCGCGCCGCCTTCCCAGCCGAGGCCAGTGGCGTCTTGGCGCGGGAGCAACTCCCCTTACAGCGGCGGGACCGTCCCGGACTTGCACCGGAGTTCCCTCACCGCTCACCGGTTATGTGGCGCGAGCTTACCACCGGCCCGCTGTCGGTGAGCGGGTCGACCGGACAGTTCAGACGGCCGCGGAGTCAAGCCTCCACGGCCTGAAGCGGCGCCGCCGAGTCGGCGCCTAGCATGGGCCGGTGTCCACGTCCCGTGCCGTTTCGCTCTGGCTGCCCGTCGTGGCGTGGGCCGCGCTGATCTTCGCGCTCTCGTCGATCGCCGACCTCGGGACCGGGCTCGGAACGTGGGATCTCGTGCTGCGGAAGCTCGCGCACGCGACGGAGTACGCCATCCTCGGTGCGCTGTTCCTGCGCGCGCTGGGGCGGCCGGGCGCGGCCGCGCTCGCTGCGATCGCGTACGCGGCGAGCGACGAGCTCCACCAGCACTTCGTCAGCGGGCGGCACGCCTCGCCGCTCGACGTGGCGATCGACGCGGTGGGCGTGCTGGCAGGGATCGCGATCTACCGCCGGGCGCGCCAGTACCATCGATGAGTGTGGAGCGAAAACCCTTCGACGATCGCCAGCTGGACGCGCTGCTCGAGCGCCTAGACGCGCTCACCGCCGAGGTGCGCGGAATCAACCGCAAGCTCGACACCCAGGAGGGCCTCCTTCGCGTCGCGCGCGAGCTGTCGACGCTGACGGAGTCCCTGCAGGCGCTCGCCTACGCCGCGCTCGGCCAGCAGGCGCCGCAGGTGCGCAGGCGCCGATCGGGCTAGCCGGCGAGCTTGTAGATCGTCCCCGAGCCCGAGACCGCGTAGAGCTCGCCGCGCGCGTCCTCGCCCCACGACGTGAGGTTGTCGACGTCCAGGCTCTCCCGCCGAACCTCCGTAGCCGTGCCGCCCGCGACGCGCAGGCTCCAGATCCGGCCGCTGCAGTAGTCCCCGTAGAAGTACCGCCCGTTCGCGGCCGTCACCGCCGACCCGCGGTAGACGTAGCCGCCGGTCACTGAGCAGTGACCGCCGCTGTGCGAGTACTCCGCGATCGGCGCGACCAGCTTGCCCGGCCCAGACGGCTGCTCGCCCTGCTGGTACCGGTGCTTTCCCTCAAAGACGCGCCAGCCATAGTTCTCGAGCCCGGGGCTCGAGCGCGGCGTGTAGTCGATCTCCTCCCAGCTCCCCTGGCCGACGTCGGCGATGTAAAGG
>JALZOQ010000083.1 GCA_030913835.1 Actinomycetota bacterium
GAACTACTCCTCGGCCGTAAGGCGCCGACTCGGCGGCGCCGTCCTCAGTCGCTCGGGCTTTGCCGAGCGACGTCTGCGCTCCCTGACCGGGCCGCTAACCGCTAGTGGACTCGGCGTAAGGCGCCGACTCGGCGGCGCCGTCCTCAGTCGCTCGGGCTTTGCCGAGCGACGTCTGCGCTCCCTGACCGGGCCGCTAACCGCTAGTGGACTCGGCTTGAGCGATCGCTTCAGCCAGCCAAGTAGGGACGCGGGTGGGTTTGAGCGTCCCGGCATCAACGACCGCGTGGCTCGTCGAGCCGTCCGCGATCCGCGCGCCGTCGGCGCGCTCGACGACGTACTCGTAGCGGAAGCGCGCGCCGCGGACGTCGACGCAGCGGGCGTGGATCGTCAGCCGGTCGTCGAACCGGGCGGGAGTCCGGTACCGAACGTGCGACTCGGTGACGATCGCCTCGAGACCCCGGTCCCGCATCGACTGGTAGCCGCCGGCGTAGCGCGCGAGGTACTGGACGCGGGCGACCTCGAACCAGATCAGGTAGTTCGCGTTGTGCGCGATCCCCTGCGAGTCGGTCTCGGCGAAGCGGACTGAGAGTTCGGTCGAGAAGTTGAAGCCGTCCACGCCTGGACTCTAAAGTCGGATCGAATGGACGCGCGGGAGCTCCTGAATCGCACGGCGGCGCACGCTGCCGACTTCCTGGAATCGCTCGACGACCGGCCGGTCGCGCAGCCGGTCGACGTGGGCGAGCTACGGGAGCGGCTCGGCGGGCCTCTTCCCGATGGCCCGTCCAGTCCGGAGGCCGTGCTCGACCGGCTCGTCGAGGTTGCCGACGAGGGGATCGTCGCGAGTCCGAGCGGCCGCTTCTTCGGCTTCGTTATCGGCGGCGCGACTCCGGTCGCGGTGGCCGCCGACTGGATGACCTCCGTCTGGGACCAGAACGCCGGGCTCTACGTCAGCGGCCCGTCGGCCTCGGTCGTCGAGGAGATCTCCGCCCGGTGGCTGGCTGAGCTGCTCGGACTCCCGGAAGGCGTCTCGAGCGCATTCGTCACTGGAACGCAAATGGCGCACGCCACGGCCCTCGCAGCCGCGCGCTTCGAGGTGCTGCGCCGAGCCGGCTGGGACGTGAACGAGCAGGGAATCGCGGGCTCGCCGCCGATCCGCGTCGTCGTCGGCGCCGAGCGGCATGTAACGGTCGATCGGGCGCTGCGGCTACTCGGCATAGGCACGACCCAGCTCGTGGTCGTGCCTGCCGACGAGCAGGGTCGGATTCGGGCCGACGCCTTACCCGAGCTGGGCGGAGCGCCGACGATCCTCTGCGCGCAGGCCGGCAACGTCAACACCGGCTCCTTTGACCCGATCCCGGCGTTGGCGGACGTGGTGGAGGGGACGGCCGCATGGCTCCACGTCGACGGCGCTTTCGGGCTGTGGGCCGCAGCCGTCCCCGAGCTCCGACACCTCGTCGCGGGCGTCGAGCGCGCCGACTCCTGGACCACGGACGCCCACAAGTGGCTCAACGTCCCGTACGACTCCGGCATCGCGTTCTGCGCACACCCCGACGCGCACCGCGCGGCCATGTCCGTCACCGCGAGCTACCTCATCCAGGCGGACGAGGGCGGACCGCGCGACCAGATGGACTGGACCCCTGAGTTCTCGCGCCGGGCGCGCGGGTTTCCGATCTACGCGGCGCTACGCACGCTGGGACGCTCGGGCGTCTCCGAGCTCGTCGAGCGCTGCTGCGCACACGCGCGGCGCTTCGGCGAGCTGCTCGCCGTGGAGCCCGAGGTCGAGATCCTCAACGACGTCGTGCTCAACCAGGTGCTGGTGCGATTCGGCGACTCGGACGAGCGGACGGATGAGATCGGGCGGCTGGTTCGAGCGTCCGGCGAAGCGTGGCTGAGTGGCACCCGCTGGCACAGCGTGGGGGCGCTGCGGATCTCGGTCTCGAACTGGCGGACGACGGAGGCTGACGTCGAGCTCGCCGTCCGGGCCATTCTCGAAGCCGTCGAGAGCACGCGCCCAGCCGCCGTCCGAGGTTGAGCGCCCAGCGGCTCGCTGAGCTGATCCGCGACGCGCAGCCCTGTGTCGTCCTGACCGGCGCCGGCGTCTCGACCGAGAGCGGCATTCCGGACTTTCGTTCGCCGACCGGGATCTGGGCGAGCGTCGACCCGCTCGAATACGCTTCGATCGACGCGTTCCGCCGTGACCCGGCGAAGGTCTGGAGCTTCTACGCGCCGCGGTTCTCGATGTTGACCGAAGCCGAGCCGAACGATGCGCACTTGGCACTCGCCGCCCTCGAGGCAGCCGGGTTCGTGCGTGCGATCGTGACGCAGAACATCGACCTTCTGCACGAGCGCGCTGGCTCCCGCGAGGTGATCGAGGTGCACGGCTCGATCAGGACGTCGAGCTGCCGGGCGTGCGGGGCGTCCTATCCGCTGGCCGACGTCGTCGCGCTGCTCGAGACCGAGCCGACGCCCGACTGCCGCACCTGCGGACGAGTCCTCAAGCCGGATGTCGTCTTCTTCGGCGAGCTCCTACCCGAGGGCGCGATCGAGCGCGCGGCCGAGCTTGCGCGCGAGGCGGGCCTGCTGCTGGTCGTCGGCTCCTCGCTCGAGGTCTACCCCGTCGCCGGACTGCCGCGCGACACGCTGGAGGCCGGGGGACGGCTCGCGATCGTCAACCGCGAGCCGACCCCGTTCGACGCCGGGGCCGACCTCGTCGTGCACGCGGCCGCGGGCGAGACCTTGCGCGCCGTCGCGGCCGAGCTTGCCTGCTAGGCCGAAGAGGCTCCCTTGGACTCCCAGTAGCGGTTCAGCGCGCGCTGGACCTTCACGAACCAGACGATCGGGCCGGCGAGCGGGAGGAGGATCCACAGTCCCGTCTTGCCGCGCACCGGGCTCGTCTGCCCGTCGAGGTCCTCGTACATGTAGCGCACCTCCGACGGCACGACGAAGAACGTGACCGGCGAGATGACGAGGTAGATGACGAGCCCGAGCACGCCCCCGACGCCGTTGCCGGAGTAGCGCTTGACCTCGTCCTGCGTCTTGTAAACCCAGTAGATGGGATAGATCCCGATTGTCACGATCGCGAGCAGGATCGAGAGCCCGATCGAACGGGTCTCGCCCGGCTGTCCGCGCGTCACCGCGGGGGCAGCTGCTGTAGAAGCGGTTTCTGTCATGCGGTCGATCACATCGCACGAGGCGCGGAAATGCAAGGCGTGCGGCCGATCCTCGGCGCTTCGCGGCTCAGGCCGTGCGGCGCTCAGCTCGCGGCCTGGTGCGGCGAAACCGATGCTAGGCCGCTACGCGGCTGACCGGGCGCTCGCCCAGCACGCGCCCGCACTGCGTGCAGACGACGCGCTCGACCTCGTACGGAATACCGTGCCGTACGACGATCGCGTGCCGGACCGATTTCGTGTGAGTATGCATCTCCTCGAAGGTATCGACGCATTCGGCCGGTAAGGGTTAGCCCTCGTTACGAACCCGTTACAAACTGTCGTCATAGCAGGGCTAACTGCCGGTGCGAGGCGAGGCCGGAGACGCCCACGCCCGCCAGCCTGAGCGCGCCCGGACGATCCACGAGCGCGCGGTCGAGCAGACCGCAGGCGAGCTCGCCGATCGTCTTCGCGTCGTCGATCGCGACGCGCAGGGTGGTCGAGCGGCTGCGAATCGAGAAGTCGGTGTAGCGCAGCTTCGTCGTGACAGTCCGTGCCGTCTTGCCCGACCTCTGCAGGTGCTCGGCGACCTCCCGCGCCATCCGGCGCAGCTCGTCGTGGAGCCGCTCGCGATCGGTGAGGTCGCGCGCGAAGGTCTCCTCGACGCTGATCGAGATCCGCTCGGTTGCCAGCTCGAGCCCACGAGGGTCGATTCCACGGGCGCGGTCGCGGAGGAGCCTCCCGACCTTGCCGGTGAGCAGGCCACGGAGCTCGTCGTCTGTCAGCGCGGCGAGCTGTCCGACCGTCGCGATTCCCGCCGCGCTCAGCCGTTCGTCCGCCTTGGGACCGACGCCTGGGAGCTTGCGAACAGCCAGGGGCGCGAGGAACTTGGCCTCCGAGCCCGGGACGACGACGGTCAGGCCCCCGGGCTTGCGCCGGTCGCTCGCGACCTTCGCGACGACCTTCGCCGGCGCCACGCCGATCGAGCACGAAAGACTTGTCGCCGCGCGGACGGCGGTCTGCACCGCTTCGGCGACGGCTCGCGCCTGCAGGAAGTCGCGCGCGACCTCGCCGAGGTCGAGGTACCCCTCGTCCAGTCCGGTCCGCTCGACGGTCGGGACGATGCCGCGCACCGTCGTCCACACCGAGCGCGAGTACTCGCGGTAGACCGAATGGCGCGGCCGGACGAACGTCACCTGCGGGCAGCGGCGCAGCGCCTCCCCGCAGCTCATCGCCGACTGGATCCCGAACTTGCGCGCGTGGTAGTTGGCCGTCGCGACTACGCCTCGTCCGTGCGGGTCGCCGCCGACGACGAGCGGGCGCTCACGAAGCTCGGGGCTCTCAAGCTCCTCGACCGCGGCAAAGAACGCATCGAGATCGAGGTGCGCGAGGATCACAGCACAAGGGTAGGGATCGGGTCGGAAGCGGCACACTATGGGTGTCGTGCTACGAACCGTCCTATTCCTCCTCGCGGTCGGCGCCCTCGTCGGTTGCGGCACCGCGACGGCCGAAAAGAAGCCGCCACCCGTCCGCGTCGCCAAGGCTCTCGCCGCCGAGAAACCGTGCCGCTCAAGTGACTACCGCCGTCTGAGAAGCCGGACGACCGCCTACGCGGCTGTCGTCACGCGCAGCGCTGTCGCCTTCCGCAGCCCCGGCGGCGCTCGCCTAGCCCGTTTCGGCCCGCGGAATGTGAACGGCGCTCCGACGGTGTTCGGCGTGCTGGGC
>JALZOQ010000272.1 GCA_030913835.1 Actinomycetota bacterium
GTCCCGCCGAGCCCGAGGTCGCCGACGTCCAGCCGACGGCCGACTCGCTGCTGGAGCTCTCCCGCGCCGGCGGGCACGCGGCGTCGGACTACCTCGAAATCGCAGCGCTCTCCGGCGTCGTGACCGTCGGCTGCCGCCGCGCCGGAGGCGGGCTCGCGGGCCAGGTGTTCGACTCGAATGTGCTGGAGGGTGCGCGGCTCGCGGCCGAGCTCCAGCCGGACTTCGTCCTCTTCGACGGCAGCGGCGCGGCGATCCCGCCGGTCGACGTGGACCGGCGCATCCTCGTGGCGCGAACCGACCTCGACGCGACCGCGTATCTCAACCCGTACCGCATCCTCGTCTCGGATCTCGTCGTGCTCGTCGGTGACGGCGATCCCGGCCCGATCCGCGCGGTGAAGGACGTCCCGGTCGTGCGCGCGGAGCTTCGGCTCAGCCCGGTCGAGCCGCTCGCGGGACGGCGCACCGCGGTGTTCACCACCGGGCCGGCGCCGACCGAGCACCTCGACGCCGACGTCGTTCTCGTCTCGCGCAACCTCGCCGACCGCGAGCGGCTGCGCGAGGATCTGGCCGGGGTGGACGCTGACGTGTACCTCGTCGAGGTCAAGGCGGCCGCCATCGACGTGGTCGCGGAAGCCGCGCGGGAGCGTGGCGTCGAAGTCGTGTTCGCGGCGAACGACGTCGTACCGCGGCCCGGCGAACCGGATCTCGACGCGGAGATCGCGAAGCTCGTCGAGCCGAGGGTGCGCGCGTGAGTCACCGCAGGCACGCCGCGCCGCTTCCCCTCGGCGGCGAGGATGGGCTGCCCTACTCGAAGGGCCTGATGGCGCGAGCGCTGATCGCGGCCGGCGTGTCGGCTGTGCGTTCGTACGAGCTGGCGAGCCGCATCGACCGGGAGTTGGTCGAGACCGCGCGGGATTCGATCGAGCTCGACCGGTGCCGCGAAGTGGCCCAGGAGGTGCTCGGCGAGAGCGAGGGCGGGGCGGCGGTCGACCGCCTGCTGCGCTTCCGTGACCTGCAGGAGCTCGAACTGCCGATCATCCTGCTCGTCGGTGGCGCAACGGGCACGGGCAAGTCGACGGTCGCCACCGAGGCGGCGCACCGGCTCGGCATCACGCGCGTCACGTCGACCGATTTCGTGCGGCAAACCATGCGCGCGTTCTTCTCGATGGACTTCATGCCGTCGATCCACTATTCGAGCTTCGAGGCCGACCAGGCGCTGCGCGTTCCCGAGGACGCCGAGGATCCGGTCGTCTCGGGCTTCCTCGAGCAGACGCGAAACGTCGCCGTCGGTGTGCAGGCCTCCATCGACCGCGCGCTGGAGGAGGGCTGGTCGATGGTCCTCGAGGGCGTCCACCTGGTGCCTGGCCTCGTCCCACAGCGACCCGTCCAGGGCGCGCTCGTCGTCCAGTGCGTGCTGACGATCGACGATCCGGACGCCCACGCCTCGCATTTCTGGGTGCGAGACCTCTCCTCAGAAGGCGTGCGGCCCGTGCACAAGTACCTCGACCGGCTGCCGGACATCCGCCGGGTGCAGGATCTGATCGTGCGTCGAGCCGAACGCGCTGGCGTCCCGGTGATCGAGAACACGAACGTCGAAGCGTCGATCCGGGCCGTGATGGATCTCGTGCTCGAGGGCGCCGAGCAGCTGGAGACGGTCTCGTGACCGAGACTGAAAGCGCGCCGGTGGTCGTCGACGCCGCCGCTGCTGCGGCGGTTGCGTGCATCTGCGAGTCGTGCGTGCGCGCGACGGAGGCGTCGGCGCTCGCAAGTGCGCGCTGGTTGGGGCGGGCGGATGTCGAAGGCGCCGAGCAGGCCGCGTTCCAGGCGATGGCCAGGCCGCTGCATCATCTTCCGGTCGACGGCCGGGTCGTGATCGGCGCTGAGGAGGGCGAGCTCGGCTTCGGGACGGCGATCGGCGCGGGTGGGCCGCAAGTCGATCTCGCGCTCGATCCGCTCGAAGGCCGCGGCGTCGTCGCGCGCGGCGGTGGGGGCGCGATGTCGATGCTGGCCGTCGGTGACCGTGACGCCCTCCTGACCCTTCCAGACATGTACATGCGGAAGATGGCCGTGGGGCCGCGCGCCCGGGGCCACATCGACCTGCGCAAGCCGGTCGCTGCGAACGTCCAGGCGATCGCCGAGGCGTTCGGCCGGCGGGTCGCAGACGTCACGACGATCGTTCTCGACCGGCCGCGCCACCACGACCTGATCGAGGAGATCCGCGCCTCCGGCGCCCGGATCAAGCTGATCCCGGACGGAGACGTCACCGCTTCCATCTCCGCGGCAGTGCGCGGGACGAACGATCATCTCGCGATCGGGATCGGCGGGACGCGTCAGGCGATCCTCTCCGCGGCTGCGCTGCGCTGCGTCGGCGGCGAGATCCAGGCGCAGCTCTGGCCGACCTCGCGGCGCGAGATCGAGCAGGCGCGTGAGCAGGGCGTCGAGGACGTCGAGCGGATCTTCACGACGGAGGATCTCGTGGCCGGCGAGACGATCTTCGCGGCTACGGGCGTCTCGAACGGCGACCTGCTGCGGGGCGTGCGCTTCATGGCCGACAGCGCCCGGACGCACTCGCTCGTGATGTGCACACGCTGCAACTGGGTGCGCTTCATCGACGGGATCCACTTCTTCGCCCGCGAGCGCCGCGAGGAGGTCCGCCTCCTCGGTCCCTAGTCCCCAACCGCCCGTGCCAGGCATCCGCCACGTCCGTGTGGGCGCTGGCGGTGGGGTACCAGCCGAGGGCTAGACTGAGCGCATGCCGACACACGAAGAGGTGGTCGAGGCGCTCCGCCAGGTCGAGGATCCCGAACTCGGGATGGACATCGTCGACCTCGGGCTGTTCTACGACGCCGAGATCGAGGGCTCCAAGGTCAAGGTCATCCACTCCCTCACCTCGATGGGGTGTCCTGCGGGGCCGATGATCCAGGACGACATCCACTCCGTGGTCTCGGCGCTGCCGGATGTCGAGGATGTGGAGATCGAGCTGACGTGGGATCCGCCGTGGACTCCCGATCGCATGTCCGACGACGCCAAGTTCATCCTCGGCATCGGTTGAGCGCGCGCGCCGTGAGGCGCTAGCCTGGAATTCGCAGCACGACCTTCCCGAGCTGGTCGCCCGCCTCGAGGCGCTCGTGCGCGGCGCGGGCCTCGGAGAGCGGAAAGACCTGGTCGATCACCGGCTTCGCACGTCCGCTCTTCACGAGGTCGTACGCCCCCTGGAAGTCCTCGGATGTCCCCATCGTCGACCCGTAGATCGTCAGCTGCTTCCACCAGACCCGGTGCAGCGCTGCCGGCGGGTTCGGCCCGGACGTCGCGCCGCAGACCACGACCCGGCCTCCCGGCCGGACGACCTGCAGCGACGTCTTCCAGGTCGCCTCGCCGACATGCTCGACGACGAGGTCGACGCCGCGGCCCTCGGTCGCCTCCTTGACCGCCTCGGCGACGTCGCCTTCCGCGTGGTTGACGATCGCGTCGGCTCCGAGCTCGACGGCGCGCTCGAGCTTCGCGTCGCTGGACGACGTCACGAGGACGCGCCCCCCGAGCGCCTTGGCGATCGCGAGCGCGGCAGTCGCGACTCCGCCCCCGATGCCCCAGACGAGCACCCACTCGCCTGGCTCGAGGTGCGCGCGGGTGACGAGCATCCGGTACGCGGTCTCGAACACGAGCGGGAAGGCGGCCGCCTCCTCGTACGAAAGCTCGTCGGGGAGGGGGTACACGTTCGTGGCCGGGACGGCGATCAGCTCGGCGTTCGTCCCCTCGGTGTGCTCCCCGACGACGGTGATCTTGTCGCCGTTCACGATGCCCGGGTTGAGCACGACGCGCTGCCCCGGTTCGAAGCCGTCAACACCCTCGCCCAGCGCGACGACGACCCCGGCGCCGTCGGCCCCTAGGATCCGCGGCTTCGGAACCGAGGGAAGCCCCTTGCGGATCCAGAGGTCGAGATGGTTGAGCGCCGAGGCTCGGAGGCCGATCAGGACCTGTCCCGTGCCTGGCACCGGATCGGGCGCATCCTCGTATTGGAGCACCTCGGGCCCGCCGTCTTCGTGGATGCGCACGGCTTTCACGGGCACAATCGTCGCATGACTGCCCGGGAGCTTGCGCAGCTCGCCGATCGGCTTGGCCTCGACGCGGTCGGTGCCGCTCCGGCCGAGCCCTACGCCGAGACCGAGCGTCATATCGCCGAGCGGCGCGCCCGTGGGCTCTTCGCCGACATGCGGTTCACGATGGCGCAGCCCGAGACCTCCTGCCATCCCGAGTCGCTGCTGCCCGGGGCATGCACCGTGATCTCCGCGGCCCTCTGCTACTGGACGCCGGAGCCGGTGCCAGGCGCGGGACAAGGCCGCTTGGCCCGGTACACGTGGACCGATCGCTACGCCGACCTGCGCGAAAAGCTCGACCTCCTCGGACGCGAGCTCGGCGGCGCCTACCGCGTGCTCGTCGACGCGAATCAGCACGTCGATCGCGAGGCGGCTGCCCGCGCCGGCGTCGGCTTCTACGGCAAGAACACGCTGCTGATCACGCGCCGGCACGGATCGTGGGTGGTGCTCGGAACGCTCGTCACCGACGTCGCGCTCGAGCCGACCGCGCCGCTCGACACGAACTGCGGCTCCTGCACACTCTGCATCGACGCTTGCCCGACCGACGCGCTCGACGAGCCGGGGGTGCTCGACGCAACCCGGTGCCTGTCCTACTGGACGCAGGCGCCGACGGCGATTCCGGAGCCATATCGTGCGCCGCTCGGGGATCGCGTCTATGGCTGCGACATCTGCCAGGACGTCTGCCCGTGGAACCGCGGCGTCGAGAAGCGGCGGGCCGGCGAGCCGCTGGCGGAAGGCGCGACGCCGCACGTTTCGCTCGTTGAGTGGCTCGAAGCGGACGGCGAGGAGCTGACCGCGCGGTTCGAGCGGCTGTACGTCCCGCGGAATGACGCTCGCTTCCTGCGCCGGAACGCGCTCGTCGCGCTCGGGAACACAGGCGGAGCCGAGCACCGCCCGGCGTTGGAACGCGTCGCGGCCGGCGACGACCCGCTTCTGGCGGAAACCGCGGCTTGGGCGTTGGAGCAGCTGGGAGAGCGAGCCTCCTAAGCGCGGCTGCGGAGCCGCGCGACCCCGAGTTCCTGCGCGAGCGCCTTCGCGTGCGCCGCCACTTGGCGCCGGAGGTCGTCCGGCTCGAGGACGACCGCTTCCCCGCGGCAGGAGAAGATCTCGCCGAACAGCCATTCCTTGCTGCCAACCGGCGCCTCGGAGATGGCCGCTCCATCGGCGAGGGGACGTGCGTCGCCGCGCTCCACGCGCCAGCGCGCGATCAACGGCGAATACCAGATGCGCGCGTGCCGGACATCCTGGAGCCCGCGCGGCTCGAAGCCTTCCCGGGGCTCGAACTTGTTGCGCATGAGCCGCGCGCGCCGCATCCGGTCGAGCCTGAAGCTCCGCTCGCCGTCCGACGTCCGATCCCACGTGTGCACGTACCAGTGGGGGAGGCGGCGTTCGAGGGCATAGGGCTCCACCAGACGCTTGGAAGGCGTCTCCTCGCCCTCCTTCAGGTACTCGACCTCGACCAGGCGCCGCTCGCGGATCCCCTCGGTCAGCGTGCTCACGAGATCCTCTTCGGCGACGTCGACGTGCGGTTGCGGCGTCTGGGCGAGCTCGAACTCGCCGAAGGTCTCCTCGAGCTTCCGACGCACTCGCTCGAGCGGCGTGTTCGCATCGGCGGCGATCATGGGCCCGACGAACTCGAGTGCCAGGCGAATCGCGCGCGCCTCGAGCGGTGTCAGGCGCGGCGCGGCCCGGAACGTCTCACCGTACAGCTCCTTGTCGACCAGGACGGTGTCGCCTCGCAGCTCGGCGTAGACCGTGTAGCAGCCGCCTCCGAAGTTGACGAGGTTGAGCAGGGACAGGTGCTCCTCCAGCGCCTCTTCGGGGATGCGAAAGCGCTTGATCAGCTCGCTTGCCGGGATCTCGGCAGAGCTCTGCTCGCCGCACTCCGCCAGAAGGTACGCGAGGAGCGCCTGGAGGACGGCGAAACGCTCGGGGACGACGGGCCCGGCCGGGCGCTCGCCGGAGCCGTTCTCCACCGCCGCGGCGACCTCCCGTGCGACACGCCGGACCGCGCCTTCGTGCGCGGCGCGAACCTTCCGCACCGAGTCGGCGACCTCACGGCGGAGCTCGTCCGGCTCGATCGGGATCGCACGCCCGTCCTGCCTCAGGATCCAGGCCGCGAGCAGCGGGATCGACGAGTACGGCGTCACGAACACGCCGTCCTCGAAGTGGCCGACCTCTCCGTAGGTGCGCTCGACCCACCACGCGGTGTCGCCGACGACATCGATCTTCGCCTCTCCGACGATCTCGCCGACCTGCCAGGGCGGCCTGCCCCGGAACTCGTCGATGTCGAAGTCCGCCGGAATCCGGAAGTCGCGCTCGCGGCGGGTTGCGAAGCGGATGTCCCCGCGGATCCGCGCCACGCGGAAGGTGCGCATGGCGTCGCGGTCGAGGTCCTGCGCCACGACGTACCAGACCCCGTTGTCGTTCAGCAGCGCGTAGGGGTTGACCGTGCGCTCGGACACCTTGTCCCGGCCGATCGACCAGTACTCGAACTTGACCGTGCGCTGCTTCGAGATGGCGCCTTCGAGCTTGCCCAGACGGCCGGGCATCTCGGGCGAGTAGTCGGGGTCGAGCACCTCGACTCGGACTGCGGTGGCGGTCGGGGCGTCTGCGAACCCGGGGCGGCCGAGGGCGAGGTTCTGCAGCGCCAGCCGCAGCGGTTCCGCGTACGCGAACTTTCCTTCGAGCAGGTAGAAGCAGGTCTGCAGCGCGGCGAGCTCCTCGTCGGAGAGCTCGAGGGGCGGCAGGAAGTACTGCTCGGAGCGCAGCGTGTACAGCTCCTCGCTCGTGAACTCGTCGCGCTGGGAATGAAGCGGGACACCGAGTGCCACCAGCTCGGCGCGGTCGGAGTAGAAGCGCCGCGCGAAGGCCTCGTCCGACATTTCGGAATAGCCCTCGACGTTCTGCTTCACGTCTCGCGCCGTGATCGGCCGTCTTTCCGCCATCAGGTAGGAGACGAGCGAGAGCTGGCGGATCAGCTTGTCGGTGTCGTGCGACACGAAGGATCGAATCTATCGGATGCGCCGCCGGCTTCGAGGGCCAGCGCCGGCGGCGGACCGAAGCGGCCCGGCCAGTCCGGACCGGGTTGTTCCGAACCGAGCGGAGCGTCGCCGCGAGTTGGTCGTCATCCTCGATGAGAGTCGACGAGTAGCGCCGCCCGAAGACGTGGTCGCAGCGACGGTGCCGCTCGTTGAAGGCTTGGGCGTACCCGCCGTTCAGGTCGCGCATGCCCTGGTCGAGATTCGGCTCGAGGGTCTGGACGATGAGGTCGTAGTGGTTGTCCACCAGGCGGTACCCGTAGACGCGCCACCTGTACCGCTTGGCGACCCTGGCGAGAAGGTGGACGAAGAAGACGCCGTCTTGGGCGTCGCGGTAGATCGTCGCGCCGCAGTTACCGCGGGTTGAGACGTGGTAGCGGGCGCCGGCGATCAGCGGTCGAAGCGGTCGTGCCATCTGAGTCGACGGTAGCGCCGGGCGCCGCGCAAAGGCGACGCCGCGACACTTTCGTCACACCATTGCCATGGCCACGGCGGGTGCCAGGCATCCGACGAGGCGCCGTGGGCCACGGCCAGCCGAGGCGATGGTCAGAGCTGGTGTTCGAGCGGTCGCGCTACGCCGCGACGCGCGTGCTCTCGAGGTGCTGGTGCGAAGGGCAGTAGTCCCGCTCGGGCAACGGTGTCCGCTGGCACGGCTTCCCCTTGCGTGTCGTCGCGCGGCAGCGCGCCACGCCACCGTCGAGCGCGCCGGCTTCGATCTGCTCCTCGATGAAGGAGACGGCGGCGCCGACGCCCTCTTGCACAGCCCACGCGACTTGCGCCTGAGCAGTGATCGGGAAGTACCTGCGGATGTCCTGGAAAAGCGCACGGTCGGGCTTCGCGAAATAGAGCGGATCCTTGGCGAGCCGTTCCATCGTCTGCTCGCATGCGATCAGGACTTCGCGCCTCGACTCGAGCTGCGAGCGATGATCGGCGTAAGGCTCGATCATGTCCTTTACGGACCTGTAGATCGCCCGGGAGTACTGATACATGCAGCTCTGCAAGTGAAGGGCGCGCTCTTCCATGTGTCGACTCTCCAGATCCTATTGACGCCGCTAAAAGGCTTTGTTAACAGGGAGTTAATCTTGCCGCGCTCCCCGCCGAGCGCGAGTCTAACGAGTTCTGGGAGCTGTTACAAAGTCCGGCCTTCCGTTGCCTTTGCTGTAGACAGTTGCTCATGGTGTACGGCAGTCTCCAGCATGGTCATTGCCCCGAACGCCTGCCGTTACACCTTCGGTCTTCAGCGTGCGATCTGCCGCGGGTAGGGACTGGGGAATCCTGCGTCGCGTGCGGCCGACACGGCGTTCGTCGCCTGAATCGACGAGCCGTAGAAGCCCGCGAATACCACGTAGTAGCCGGGGTGGAGCGTCGGGAAGTCAGACGACTCGAGTACGCCGACGTCCTGGAGCCCAGCACGGATCGCTCGGCGCGCTTCCTCGACCGCCTGCGCTCGCCCGGCTGTCGTCGGAAGGGAGTTGAGCACGACCGTGTAACCGCTGCGCCCGGCCGGCCACGCGACCACGCGATTGGTCGGAGGAGGGGGAGTCGTTGCGGTGGTTTCGGTTTCGATCGTGGTCGAGCCAGGGCTCGTCGGCGTCGTCTCGCTGATCGTGCCGGTGTCGCCCAACGTGCCGACCGTGCGGTTGTCGGTCGCCACGATCCGGCCGCCGCCGGCGTTGCCTCGGTCGGCGAGGATGACGACGGTCGCCGCCAACACCGCGACCCCGAGTCCGAGCAAGGCCGCCCAGACCCAGTCGCCCGGGTACCAAGGGATGCGTCGGCGCCAGGCATTCGCGAGCGCGCCCGTCACGGCCGTTGCTTCTGGCAAGCGGAGTCCGCAATCGAGGCAGTACTCCTGGCCGATCCGGTACGGAGCGCCGCACCGCGGGCAGTCGCCTTCGTCGGTCTGGCCGGGGTCCTCGGGCGGAGGGGCGCCTTCCACGCTACCCGGCCTTTTCCGTCTCGTCCGGTACGGAGGCGTCCGTTGCCTGACCCTCGGAATCGACGCGATAGCCGCAGGAGGGGCAGAACTTGGCGTCGCCGGCGATCGGCGCCGCGCAGCTCGGGCAGGTCAGCGAGCCCTGGCCGGCGGCCACCGTCCGCCCGCAGTTCGCGCAGAAGCGCGAGCCCCACAGGATCGGGGCGCCGCACTCGCATCGCGCAGCGCGTGGAGTGCGTCGAATTGCCTTCGCCGTCGCGAGCAACGCGTCGAGCTCCTGAATCCGCTCCTCGATCCCGATCAGCTCGGAGCACTGCTCGTAGACGAGATCCTCCCTGAACGACTCGCGCCGGACCATTTCCAGGACCAGACCGCCTAGGTCGCGTACGCGCTGCTCGCGCAACCGCACGAGCGCCCGACGGTCGCGGCGCAGTCGGCCGGGAGGCGGAAGTGGCCTGCGCCGGAC
>JALZOQ010000106.1 GCA_030913835.1 Actinomycetota bacterium
GGCTCTACCTGATCCAGAACAAGAGCGGCCAGGACTATGCGGTCCGGCGCTACAACCTCAGGACGGGGGTCCTGCTCGACAAGCCGCTCGTGCAGAAGGGCGAGCAGGAGCAGATGGCGGGAACCTCCACCGGCGCGATCCAGTCCGGCAACGGTCGGTGGCAGTACACGCTTTACGTCAACGCCGAGCACAAGATGGCGTTCGTGCACGCGCTCAACCTCGCCGAGTCGTACACGGTCTGCATCGACCTTCCGGGCCAGGGGACGCCCGCACGGCTCCGCACGTACTCGCTCGCGCTCTCGCCTGACCTGAAGACTCTCTACGCGGCGAACCCAGCGCTAGGCCTCGTCGCCGATGTTTCCCTCGGGACGTACCGGCCGCTGACGAAGCGGTTCGCTGTGAGTAGCGCGGCGCGCACCGCGAGCGCCGCCGTATCGCCGAACCGAAGCACGCTCGCCTTCTCGGCTGGGTCGCGCGTGTGGCTCTACGACACGAGCGCCGCGACCGTCCGCGGGCCTTTCTCTGCTGGCGGAGACGTCGTGGGCCTCGGGTTCGCGAACGCCCGCCGACTGTTCGCCGCCCGCGCCGGCGGCACGCTCGCCGCGTTCGACGCCGCTAAGCGCTGACCGCAGTCACTTCCGTCGCGTCCGCGATCTCGCGCACGACCTCGACGATGTCGCGGTTCGCGTTGAAGATCCGCAGCTGGCGGTCGGAGCCGTTCCCCCGCGCGAGAATCTCTTCCACGCCTTCGAGCTCCCGCTCCGAGCCGAGCTCGCGCGCGTGGGGCTCGATCTCGCGCAGCGTCCTCCGCACGGCCTGCGCGACTGGGATCCGGTTCCTGCGTCCCGTCGCGAGGTCCATGATCGGCGCCTCGAGGCCGTAGCGGGCCGAGAGCCACTTGTTCTCGGTCGTGAGGATCCGGTGGTACGACGGGATCTCCTCGCCGCGCTCGTATTGCTCGCACAGGAGCTTGACGAGCGCCTGGCAGAACGCGGTGATCGCAACGGCGTCCTCGACGCGAGTGACCGCGTCGCAGATGCGGATCTCGACGGTGCCGAGGCGTGGGTGGAGACGGATGTCCCACCAGATGTGCGTGTAATCGGCGATGCAGCCGGTCTTCTCGAGCTGGCCGACGACCTGCGCGTAGTCCTCGTAGCTCTTGAACCGCGGCGGCGGGCCGGAGCGCGGGAAGGCCGCGAAGACCATCTGCCGCGAGGAGGAGAGGCCGGTCGGCTCGCCGCGCCAGAACGGCGAGGACGCCGAAAGCGCGAGCAAGGGTCCGAGCTGGGGGAGGAGCCCGTTCACGACCTGGATCGCCTTCTCGGGATCGTCGATGGCGACGTGGACGTGCATGCCGAAGATCAGCTCGCGCCGGGCGACGTACTGGAGCTGGTCGACGAGGTTGCGGTAGCGGTCGCGGGCGGTGATCCGCTGGCGCTCGAAGAGCGAGAACGGATGCGTGCCCGCGGAGCCGACGCGGAGATCCTTGCTCCGGGCGACGTCGCTGACGTAGCCGCGGATCTTCTTCAACTGCTCCATCACGTCGGCAGGAGTGCGACAGATGGGCGTTGCGATCTCGAGCACCGACTGCATCAGCTCCGGGTTGATGCGCGGCTCGAGCTCGTGCCCGCTGACCGCGGCGAGGACCGTGTCGATGTGCTGAACCAGGTCGAAGGTCTCGCCGTCGAGCAGCATGTACTCCTCCTCGACGCCGAGCGTGTACTCCGCCTCGCTCTTGCCGAACGCGTGGTCGAGGACGCTCCCGCCGCGGACGAACTCGCTGCCTTTGCCGGTGATCGACGCGGGGAAGATCTGCTTCATGCCGGCGTCCTGCCCGTTGTCCGCAGCGCTCACTCCAGCAATGCCTCCGCTTCGATCTCGACGAGCCAGCGGGGATCGAGCAAGCCAGTGATGACGATGAATGCCGTGGCGGGCCGGACCTCCCCGAAGACCTCGCCGTGGGCGCGGCCGACCTCCTGCCAGTCGTCCGCGTCCGTGAGGTAAGCGCGAGTGCGAACGACGTGCTCGGGGCCGGCGCCGACCTCCTCGAGGGCCGCCACGACGATGTCGAGGCAGCGCTTGGCCTGGCCGTAGGCGTCGCCCGGCGGCTCGGCGCCGTCGGGCATGATCGCGGCCGTCCCCGCGACGTGGACGTGCCGGCCGGCGCGCACGGCACGGGAGTAGCCGACGGTGGCCGCGAACGGCGATTCGGCCCGGACGAGCTGCCGCTCCACGCGACTAGCATCGCGCGGATGGACGCCCTAGGACAAGTGGACGGCTGGCCTGCGGAGCATGTCTCGGTAAGCGTGCTCGATCGCAGCGGGCCGATCGCGACGCGCGGGCCTGCCGATCACGTCTTTCGCTTCGCTTCCGTGACGAAGCTCTACACGGCTCTCGCCGCGCTCGTCGCGCTGGAGGAAGGCATCGTCGACCTCGAGGATGCCGTCGGCCCTCCTGGCTCGACGCTCCGTCATCTGCTCGCGCACGCGTCCGGCCTGCCGATGGAGCAGGGCCCGCCGATCGCGCGGCCCGGCGAGCGGCGGATCTACTCCAACCAGGGCTTCGAGGTCGCCGCCGAGCACATCGCCGGTGCGGCCGAGATGGCCTTCGCCGAGTACCTGCGCCGCGCGGTATTCGCGCCGCTGGGGCTCGGCCTCGAGCTGAAGGGCTCGCCCGCCGGGCGCGGTTGGGCGCTTGCCGGGACCCTCGGCGACGTCACGACGCTCGCACGCGAGCTGCTCGCGCCGACGCTCGTCGGGGGCGAGACGCTGGCCGAGGCGACGAGCGTCCAGTTCCCCGGCCTGGTCGGCGTGCTGCCGAGCTTCGGGCGGCAGGATCCGAACGACTGGGGACTCGGCATGGAGCTCCGCGACGCGAAGTCACCCCACTGGACCGGCACGCGCAACTCGCCGGGCACTTTCGGGCACTTCGGCGCCAGCGGCGCCTTCGTCTGGGTCGATCCCGAGACCGAACTCGCGCTCGCCTGCCTCACGGATCTGGATTTCGGCGACTGGGTCGTGGAGGCGTGGCCGCGGCTCTCCGACGCAGTGCTGGCCGACGCGCGGCGCTAGCGGTCGGCCTGCGGCCGCAGATGCTCGTCGTATGTCGCGCGGTCGCACGTCGCGACCGTGACCGGCGTTACCGCGCGGATGCTGCCGGCGTCGGGGCCGATCGTGTCGCCGGGCCGGAGCATCCCGCCGGCCCCGCTGGCCATTCCCCGGAGCAGCACGAGGAAGCGGTCGTCGACGGGAATCGTCGCCCCAGGTGCGTGCTCGACGCGTTCGAACGACGCCGCGATGCGCGACAGGGTCGCTCCCGGGATGCTCCCGAAAAGCCCGATGCGCGAAAGCTCGGCAGCGGTCGCGGGATCGTGCCTAGGGCTCAAGACTCGCTGATCGGCTCGTCGGGCGCGTCCCCGCCCGGGAGCTCCTGGCCCGTGTCGTGATCCGGGTACCGCATCTGCTCCTCCTCGGCCTGGCGCGGGCCCTGGGCCTGCTCCTGCTCTTCCTCGGTCGGCTCTGGCTGGTCGTGCACGGCGTCTCCTTCGGTCGGGGGCCCTATTCTTGCCCGCCGGGGAGCAGCACGCGCAGAGCGCGCGGCCGTGCCTCGAATCGGAGCGGCGACTCGAGCTCCTCCGGCTCGCCGTCGATCGCCGCCTCGACCGACTCTCGGGTTTCGACCGTGAAGCTCTCGGCCTTGCGGTCGTTCCAGTGCCTCGGCAGCCAGCCCTCGAGGGTGTAGAGGTGCAGGAGCCCTTCGTCCAGCCGTTCGCGTTCGCCGACGTTGAAGAGCTCGAGCTCGTAGGCGTTGTTCCCCACGAAGACGACCCGGGCCTCGACCGAGCGTCCGTCGACCGTCGCCCGGAGGCCGTGCCGCTCGCGGGCGGTCATCCACAGCGCGCGCAGGCGCGCGAGCGCTGCCCGACGGCGCCGATGGTGCTCCCGACGATGGACGAGTTTCGCGTACGCACCGAGCGAGACGTTGTTCAGGAACAGCCGCTCGTTGACTGCTCCGACATCGACCTCTCGCTCCTGCCCGCCGAATGCCTCGAGCGCGCCGATCGGATCGTCGCGGTCGAGCCCGACGTCGCGGGCGAAATGGTTCCGCGTCCCGAACGGGATGCAGACGAACGGCAGACTTCGCTCGATCGCGACCCCGGCGATCGCCGCGAGCGACCCGTCGCCCCCGGCCATGCCAAGGGCGTCCGCCTCCGCGTCCCGAGCGAGCTCCGCAGCATCGTCGTCCTCAGCCAGGACGTGCACGCGCACGCCTTTCGCCTCCGCGGCAGCGCGAAGCTCATCCGCATCCGGCGAGCCCGAGCCGGAGCGCGGATTGATGAGGAGGAACCCCGCCAACCCCCCCAATGTAGTAGGTCCGACCGTCCCGCCGCCTGAGCCGTTCGGCCCACCGCACTAAGGCCCTGCCTGCCGATCAAGTGCAGATGAGCGAACGTGGCATGCATCACATCGCGGACGACCTGTCCGAGACGTGGATCGAGGACTGGGCCGGAGCGGGCGTGGCCGAGATCGAGACGTATCTCGCCAAGCACGCCGCCTTCCTGCTCTTCCTCGAGTCCCACAAGGCCTAGGCGTCGACTCGTCGACGCCGTTTAAGGGCGGGTGGCTTTTGCCGTCTGCCCGTCGGCGCTCCCTGACCGATCCACGTAGCGCGAGCCGCGCTTCCGCTGTACCGAGCCCCCGGGTTTGATCGCGCCTCGCGGCGCGAATATCGTGTCCCAATCGACCTGGGAGGCGACTCGTGAACCTCAGCTACTTGTGGCGTGGGTTCCCCGGACACCCGCTGCACCCACCGCTCACCGACGTGACGATCGGCGCGTACACCTTCGCGACGGTCGCGGCGCTCGCCGATGTGCTCGGAATCAGTGACAACGCCGCCACGCACGGCTGGTGGCTCGCGCTGATCTTCGGCCTGATCACGACCTCGGCGACCGCGCTGACCGGCCTGTTCGACTGGTTCGACATCAGGGCCGGCACGCCGCTCAAGCGCACCGCGACCACGCACATGATCACGATGCTGAGCGCGACGGTCTTCTTCCTGATCGCGGCCATTGTCGGCCACGACAGCTTCATGAAGGGTGACGTGAGCTCCGGCCCGTTCATCCTCACCGTGATCGGCTTCGTGCTGCTCACGCTCGGTGGGACCTTCGGCGGCTCGATCGTCTACGTGCACGGCATGCGCGTGCTGAACCTCGTCGACGAGCCGGCGAAGGAAGCGCTGTCGCCGCTCCCGAACAAGCGCAAAGAACAGGCAGACAGCTAGCCCGGCCTTTTCCTCATCTCCCGAGCGAAGCGAAGGGACTAACTCACCCCGCGGAAAGTCCTACGGGCTTTCCGCGGTTAGCCCCAGCTGGCGCTCGATGTCGCCCTTCGGCCGGGCGCCCATCGTCGCCGCGGCCGGCTCACCGTCCTTGAACAGGATCATGGTTGGGATCGACTGGACGCCGAAGCGCATGGCGAGCTCCTGCTCCTCGTCGATGTTGATCTTGACGAGCTTGAGCTCGCCGTTCCGCTCCGCGACGATTCGGTCGAGGACGGGCGAGACGGCGTGGCAGGGACCGCACCACTCGGCCCAGAAATCGACGATGACAGGCTTGTCGCTCTGGAGCACTTCCTGCTCGAACGTCGACTCGGTGACCGCAGTTGCCATTGAGAACTGTCCTTTCAGTTGCTTCGAATCTTCAAGGGTGTGAACGCTGTCGGACGGCGCGTTGTTCCCGCTATTGGGCTTTTCGGAACGTCAGGTGGCGGCTGACGATGCTGAAGCCGAGCGACTCGTAGAGCTTCTCGGCGGGAGAGTCGCTGACCGAATAGACGAGTCCCGTGTCCGCTCCCGCCTCATGTGCCGCCGTGAGCGCGGCGAGACACACGGCTGCTGCGAGCCCGCGCCGGCGGTGTTCGGGATGTGTCCCGACCGGCTCCATCTCGGCGAGCCGGTTCTCCGCGTCGAGCCAGCAGAGGCACGAAGCCGCAAAGACGCCGTCGGCCCCGACGGCCACCCAGTCGAGGTCGGGGCGGTACGGCCACGCGCGCATCACCTGCCGGTAGCTCTTCGCCACGACCTTCGAAGGTTCCCAGGCGGCGCGGTGGATGTCGGTGCGCGCCTGGAGATCGTCTTCGCCTCGAACGGCGCGCAGCGCGTAGTCGGCGGCGACGCGCGGCTCGGGCAGGTCGTCGAGCGACCGCGTCATGTGGTTCATCCACGCGCTCTCGTCGAGGGCGTAGCCGCGCGACTCGAGCAGCTTGACCGACGAGCGGTCGTGCTCGAGCGCGTGCGCCTCTTTCGCGTCGCTCCAGTCGAGCAGTTCGCCGAGCAGCTCCCGACGATCGGGATGCGTCAGGGAGAACAGGACTCGCGAGTTGGCAGCGTCCCAGAGCCAGCCCCACGCGACGCACCGCTCGCCCTCGACGACGAGGCCGATCCTGACCTCGTCGAGCTTGTTCAGGTGCTGGTACATCCACCACGGCAGGTCGCCGATCGTCGCGATCACGAACGGGCCCTCGAGCCGCCAGCACTCCGCGGTCAGGTCCTGCATCCGGCGCAGGTCTTCCGGCCCCGAGTAGTCCCGCACCGCCATTCATAGAATCCAACCATGGAGAAGCCGTTCCAGCCCCTCCCGCCCGTTCCGGATCACCCGGCGCTCGAGCGCGAGATTCTCGAGTGGTGGGAGGCCGAGCGGATCTTCCAGCGCCTCCGCGAGCAGCTTGCCAACGGGCCGAAGTGGAGCTTCGTCGACGGCCCGAAGACGGCCAACACGACCGACGGGCTCGGCGTCCACCACCTCTGGGGGCGCACGTACAAGGACGTCTTCCAGCGCTACAAGGCACTCCGTGGGTTCGACCAGCGCTTCCAGAACGGCTTCGACTGCCAGGGCCTCTGGGTCGAGGTCAAGGTCGAGCGCGACCTGGGGCTGAACTCGAAGCGCGAGATCGAGGAGTACGGGCTGGACGGCTTCGCGCGCAAGTGCCGCGAGCTCGTCGCTGAGTCGGCGCGCGTGATCACCGAGCAGTCGATTCGCCTCGGCCAGTGGATGGACTGGGGCAACGACTACTACACGTTCAGCGACACGAACATCGAGTACATCTGGCGGTTCCTCAAGTCCGTCCACGAGCGCGGCTGGCTCTATCTCGGCCATCGCTCGACGGAGTGGTGCCCCCGCTGCGGCACCTCGATCTCGCAGCACGAGCTGTCCCAGTCGGACGTGTACCAGGACAAATCCGACCCGTCCCTGTTCGTCCGCTTCCCCCTTCGAAATCGGCCGCACCGGCCAAGCCGGCACGGCCTCCGTGACGGCATCGCAAGCGACGCCGAGGGCCGCGAGAACGAGTCGCTCGTGATCTGGACGACGACGCCGTGGACGCTGCCGGCGAACGTCGCCGCGGCCGTGAACCCCGAGGCGGAGTACGGCAAGCGCGACACGGGAGAGTGGGTCGCGGTCCAGCGCTTCCCGGACGACACGTTCGTCGACCGGGCTCACGGCTCTGAGCTCGTCGGTCTCGAGTACGAAGGTCCTTACGAC